>CALXMJ010000382.1 GCA_944389445.1 uncultured Victivallales bacterium
GATTCGATCTGTTTCATGAGTTCCGCGGAAGAGATGAGCCTTCCGCCGTCCGTCCGCCAGGTGTCGGGATTGTGACAGTAGCGGCAGCGGAGCGGGCACCCCTGAAGGAAAACGACAAAGCGGATGCCGGGACCGTCGAGGGTGCCGAAACTTTCGCAGGAATGGATTCTGCCGGGAACTCCGTCCATGGTTCAGAAGCGGCTGTGGAAGGTCCGGTTGACGACGTCGAGCTGCTGTTCCCGGGTCAGTTTGATGAAGTTGACCGCGTAGCCGGAGACCCGGATCGTCAGCTGGGGATATTTTTCCGGATGATCCATCGCATCGAGAAGCATTTCCCTCTTGAGCACGTTTACGTTCAGGTGATGTCCGCCTTCGGTGAAATATCCGTCCAGCAGGCCGATCAGATTGGATTTTTTCGCGATTTCTGTTGCTCCGAGGGAATCGGGGAGAATGGAGAAGGTGCAGGAGATGCCGTCCTCGGCGCTGTCGTAAGGGAGTTTCGCCACGGACTTCAGGGAGGCGACTGCTCCGTTGACATCGCGGCCGTGCATCGGGTTTGCGCCGGGAGCGAAGGGCTCTCCGGATTTGCGGCCGTCCGGGGTGGAGGCGGTTTTCCTGCCGTACATGACATTGGAAGTGATCGTGAGAATCGAAAGGGTCGGTCTGGAGTTCCGGTAGGCAAAATGACGCGAGAGTTTCTTGTGAAACGATTTGACGATATCGACGGCGATCCGGTCGACGCGGTCGTCGTTGTTGCCGTATTTCGGGAAATCGCCCTCGGTCACGAATTCGGCGGCGAGTCCCGCCTCGTTCAGAACGGGATGGACTTTCGCATACTTGATGGCGGAGAGGCTGTCCGCCAGAACGGAAAGGCCGGCGATGCCGCCCGCCATCGTCCGGACGATCTCCTCGTCGTGCAGAGCCATCTCAATGCGCTCATAGCAGTATTTGTCGTGCATGTAATGGATGATGTTCAGCGTGTCGATGTAGAGTTTTGCAAGCCAGTCGGTGATCTCCTCGAAGTTCTGCATGACTTCGTCGTAGTTGAGGACCTCGGAATGGCAGAGCATGCGGATGGCGGGGCCGATCTGTTCGTTGTTGCATTTGACATCGCGACCGCCGTTGATCGCGTAGAGCAACGCTTTCGCCAGATTGACGCGTGCGCCGAAGAACTGCATCTGCTTGCCGATTTTCATGGCGGAGACACAGCAGGCTATGCCGTAGTCATCCCCGAATTTTGCACGCATCAGGTCATCGTTTTCATATTGAATGGAGGAGGTGGCGATGGAGATTTCCGCGCAGAACCGTTTGAAGTTTTCCGGCAGACGCGGACTCCAGAGCACGGTCAGATTCGGTTCCGGCGCGGGCCCGAGATTGACCAGCGTATGCAGGAAACGGTAGGACATTTTCGTGACCATGTGGCGTCCGTCGATCGACATGCCGCCGAGCGATTCGGTGATCCAGGTCGGGTCCCCGGAGAACAGTTCATCGTATGCCGGTGTGCGCAGGAAACGGACGATCCGGAGTTTCATGATGAAGTGATCGACGAACTCCTGAATCTGTTCTTCCGTGAAGACGCCATATTTAAGATCGCGTTCCGCATAACAGTCGAGGAAGGTGGAGATCCGGCCGATGGACATTGCCGCGCCGTTCTGTTCCTTGACCGCCGCCAGATAGGCAAAGTAGAGCCATTGGATCGCCTCTTTTGTGTTTGCCGCGGGGCGGGAGATGTCGAATCCGTATTTTGCCGCCATCTCCTTGAGTTCCTTCAGGGCTTTGATCTGCTCTGCAAGTTCTTCGCGCTGGCGGATCTTGCCGGAATCCATGATGTCGCAGACCATCTCGTTTTTCGCGCGGACTTTGTCCTGAATGAGGAAATCGACGCCGTAGAGCGGGACTCTCCGGTAGTCGCCGATGATTCGTCCGCGTCCGTAGGCATCCGGCAGTCCCGTGATGAGCCCTCCGTGACGGACCCGTTTCATTTCATCGGTATAAACATCAAAAACTCCGTCGTTATGGGTTTTGCGGTAACGGAAAACGTGTTCCACGGTCGGATCCATTTTTTTGCCGTAGGCTTCCAGCTCGCTGTAAATGAGACGGATTCCGCCGAAGGGCATGATCGCGCGTTTGAGCGGTTCGTCGGTCTGGAGTCCGACGATCTGTTCCAGCTCCCTGTCGATATATCCGGCTTCATGGGAGGTGATGGTGGAAATGGTCTTTTCGTCGATGTCGTAGACTCCTTTTCTCTGCCGTTCGACGGCCATCCGTTCGAGCAGGCGCTTCCAGAGCGAAACAGTCCGCGCCGTGGGAGGTTTCAGAAAATCTTTTCCGCCGTCATATGGAGTGTAGTTGCGCTGGATGAAGTCTCTGACGTTGACTTCATCCGTCCACGGGCCCTCGTTGAAATTCATGATGCAGTATCCTTATTTATCAAAGTCATGACCAGTTTCCTGCCGCGATGAAAAAGCCCCGCACGGGATGGCGGAATGCGCTTTGTTTTTCCGTGATTCCGGGAGAATTTTCCGTCAGCGGCAATGAACCATTACTATACACCTTCCGGGTGATGTTTTCAACAGGCCGGATTTTCTCCCGGCTCTTTTCCCGCGTTCCGTTTTCCAGACGGTGGGAAGGCCCGATGGCGGGCTGCGTCCGTGCGGAAGGGAATCTCCGGAAGATTTCCCGGCGAGGCGGAGTAAAATCGAAAAAGAGGCTTGAAAAAAAGAGAAAACACAGCTATTTTACCGATATAGAGGGGATGGAAGTCGAGGAAAGTGCGTCGTCCGGATGCAGTTCCCCGGCGCTTCCGATTCGGTGAGTCCGTCCTTGAAAGTGCGGAAAATAAAGTTTTTTTCGGAAAAGCGCTTTCAAACGGGAACTTTTTCAGCAAAGGAATGTCGAATGCAGATAGCGGCGGAAAAAGAGAATGAGATTGTCCGGGAAACCGTTCAGCTCATAGATGCTTTCAAGTCCGGTCAGAAGGAATCGTTTGACCGTCTTGTGACGCTTTACGCGTCGAAGCTCTATCGGACGGCATACGGTCTTTTGAATTCGAAGCAGGATGCGGAGGAGGTCGTGCAGGACGCCTTTATGAGAGCG
>CALXMJ010000383.1 GCA_944389445.1 uncultured Victivallales bacterium
GGATCACAATTTCTATGCCGGAGAATATGTGCGCAAACAGATCGGGATCGTCAACGACACTCCCGATTCCGTTGCCGTTACCGGGACAATCACTCTGGTTGTGAACGGACAGAACGTGGAATCCAAAAGCGTGTCGCATATCACTCCGCAGGGGGAAATCGAATTCCTCCCCGTGGAGTTCCGTCTGCCGGAAGTCGACCGGAAGACTCCCGCGGAACTGATTCTTCGTGCCAACGGACGGACAGACCGGCTCTTCCTCACAATCTTTCCCCGCAGGAAACAACCGCCATTCCCCGATAACGGGAAAATCGGAATTTTCCATGTCCCCGGGAAATCTCTTGCGAAACGTGCCGGAGTAAAGGGGATTTCGCTCTCCGCCGACCGGGAAGTGCCGGAAAACCTGGATGTATGGATCGTGGAAGCCGGAATGCTGACGGACCGGATTGCCCGCCGGATTCCACCATTTCTTGAAAACGGAGGAAGGGTTCTGATTTTCGAACAGACCGACCGCTCCGCCTGGTCGTACGCACTGGAAGAACGGAGACTGGAACATCTCTTCCTTTCCGACCGGACGCATCCGGCGGTCCGGGGACTCGACGACCGCGACCTCTCGTTCTGGCGCGGACGGGCGAATACGGTTCCCGATGAGAAACATCCGTCACGCTATTTCCGGAACAGCCAGTCCGCCGCGCTTGAGACCCCGCATCTGACGAATCGGAATATTGTTGCCGGTTTTGTTCTTCCGCTGCCCGGGTATGGCGCCATCCATCCGATTGCATCGGGCGGATACGACCGCTCCGACAGCGTGATTCTCGAAGTGCGCTCCGGAAAGGGAACGCTCCTGATCTGTCAGGCGGATCTTTCCGATCGATACGGTCTGGATCCCGCGGCGACTCTTCTGGCGGACAATCTGCTCTCCGCCGTTCTCTCTCCGGAAGTTCCCGCGCTGAAAGGAGTTCGATACACAGGAGAGGAATCCGGAAAGAAGTTCCTGGAAAATCTTGGCATCCGAATCTCAGCGGATTCTCCTGTCGGCGTTGCCGGTCCGGGAAAGTGCGATGCCCGTCTTCTGACCGGCTGCAAAACGGTGGTACGCATGCCCGGCTCCGCGTTTCTTCCGAAAGGCGTCCGAATCAAAAAGGCATACCTGACCCATGAGACATATCCCTATTTCTGGAACGGCACCTATTCCCAGTTCACGCTTCTGAAAGGAATTCAGCCGGGAACGGATTTCCCGGAAACAGCCGGTTCCGCCTTCCGCGGTCTGACGCCGAACGATTTCTATCTGTTTGAAAATCCGCTGCTGGAAACCTATCATTTTGATTCCGGAAATGCAAAAAGCAGTCGTTTCGGAACGGCTGGAACCGTGCGGACGGACAACACAGACTACATCCTCTGCGCACTGGAGCCTTCGCTTGTGACGAAAACGGAGGAACGATGCAAAATCTTCCGGATCTGGTCGGTGCTGTTCCGGAATTTGAATATCGCAAATACGCAGAAGGTTTCCTGGGAAATTCCTCCGCTGGATCTGACGCATCGGACGTGGTCATTCCTCACGGATCCCGATGGAGATGGCGAAAAAAACGGATTCGCCGAAGGACGGTTCGGCTCCCGGACTCCGCGTCCGATCCGGCCCGGAATCCTCTGGGAGGAACAGGGAGTCACGGAACGGAACCCGAACCTCGAATTTGTCCCGGATTCCGGATACGATGGCTATGGCTGGTATTTTGTCCGGTTCGACATGCCGGACTTCCGGGGCGATCACCTCTATCTCCATGTCAACGGAATCCGCGATATCTGGACCTTCTCCAGAACAGCTCATAGCACAACCCTCTTTCTGAACGGGAAGAAGATGCCGGAGGCTGCCGGCATCTGGAATGCCCATCTCGGCGGACGCGGCGCACGGCTCTGGAAGCTGCGCCGGAGCGATTTCAAAACAGGCGAAAATCTGCTTGCCATCCGGATTTACAACAGCATCGGGCCGGGCGGAATCCACAAAAATCCGGTCCGTTTTGAACAGGAAGGAAAAAACCGGGGCATTCTTCTTCCCTATGAATTCAATCGTGACAAATACACAAACAATTTCTTCTGGTGCTGGTGAAAGGAATGCGGAAATGACTGCACGCAGACTTCTTCGGCGGATTGCTCTCCGGTGGCTCTTGACACTCCCGGAAAAGAGTGATATAATGAATTCCCGGAGAAATCTGGCATGGGATTTGCAAGGGAGATGAAATAAAATGGCTGTCACACAGAAAATGATCGCGGAACTGGCAGGAGTGGCCCGCCAGAAGATTTCGGAATATCTGAAGAATCCGGACACGCCGCACCTTTCCCGGGAGAAAAAGGAGCTGATCGGACGATTGCTCCGGGAGAAGGGATATTGTCCGAATTTTGCCGCGCAGCGTCTGCGGGGGCTTCCGGATTTCCAGATCGGCATCATCATGAGAGATCGTCAGCTGTATCTGGAACACGCGATTTTTTCCCATCTGATCCCTCTGCTGGAGAAATCGGGATACCGGACACTCCTCATCAAACAGGAAACCTTTACCAATGCGACATTTACCGAAATGGCTCAGCGGGGAGTCCGCGGACTGATTTTTCTGGTTCCATGCGAGGTGGACTACTCTCTGGCGCCAATGCCGTGCATTGCCATGACGCAGTTGACGGATCTTCCCGAAGTCGTAACAGATTTCCGGCTTGCCGGCCGCGAAGCGGTCAAACACCTCTATCGGCATGGGCACCGGAAAATTGCCTACGTCCAGCATAAATTCGATCCGAAACTTCTGCGCGGTCATGG
This sequence comes from uncultured Victivallales bacterium, assembly GCA_944389445.1. Classification (GTDB taxonomy): domain Bacteria; phylum Verrucomicrobiota; class Lentisphaeria; order Victivallales; family UBA1829; genus UBA1829. Next base: position 2,798 of record CALXMJ010000383.1, read on the forward strand.
GTACCGGGAACAGATGAAGAAATTCGAACTGAAACCGTGCACCCTTTTCGGACATAGCGCACGGGAACTTGCCGAACCACTGAATCAGGCGGTGATGGACGGATATACAGCCTTCTTCTGCAGCAACGACTTTGCCGCGGCTCTGGTGATCCATCTGCTTCAGCGAAAGGGAATGCGCATTCCGGAGGAAGCGGCAGTCATCGGATTCGACGGCCTTCTCCTCTGTCATCTGACGACACCGTCCATCGCGACGTTTCTGCCAAAAGTCCAGACTCTTTCCGAACTGGCAATTCAGAATCTTCTCTCCTGGATCAAGACCGGAAAAAAGGCAAAGTCCGTGTATGTTCCGGCCGTTTTCTGTCCCGGCGGAAGCTGCGGGTGCGAAACCGCCGATCCGCTTGATGATATTGATTCTTATCATCCGACCTTTGTATTGAAGTCACTGTAACATAAGAGCAATACGTATGAGCATCCAGATTTCCTGCGACCGGAAAAAATTCCTGATCCATTCCGAAAACATGTCGTACGGGATCGGCATTTCCGATGAATTCGGATTTCCGGTAAACCTGCATTGGGGAGCCAGGATCACCTCGCCGGAGGAGATGCTTCCGCCGGAGGAGATCTCCTATCTGGACAACGTCTGCGAAACCGCCTGCTACCGACGGAAGTTCACGCGTCTGGAGTATCCCGTCTATACCGGGGAATCACTCTCGGAACCGTGTCTGAAGCTCTCCTTCCCGCCGGAACTGGAGGACCTGCGTCTGAAGTACCGTTCCTGTTCCACTCCGGAACCGGACCATCTGATTCTGGAACTGAAGGAAGCGGAAGAACGTCTTTCCGTTTTTCTCCATTACCGGGTGAAACCGGAATTCGACCTGCTCTTCCGCCGTGTGGAGATCCGGAACGATTCGCAGGAAAAAATCCGGCTTGAAAACTTCTATTCCGCATCGTGGAATCTGCCGCGCTGCCGACCGTGGAGGATGACCCGTCTTTACGGCGGATGGGGAGGAGAATTCCGGGTCGAGCGGACAGAACTTCCTCATGGAGAAACGGTCATACAAAGCCGAATCGGAAGCAGCGGACATCGCAGCGTTCCCTTTTTCGCGATGGATTCCGGAACGGCAACGGAACAGAGCGGCGAGGTCTATTTCGGAACCGTTCTCTGGAACGGCAACTGGAAAATCCTTGCGGAACTGGATGAATTCGGCGAACTCCGGATCGGCGGAGGATGGAACGATTTCGATTTCTCGTATGAACTTCTTCCGGGAGAACGGCTGGAATCACCGGAATTTATCGGCGGATTCACAAACCGGGGATTCGGGGGAATGAGCCGTGCAATCCATCGCTGGCATCGCCGGGAATGGTTCCCGGAAAACATGCGCAATGCACTGATGCCGGCGGTGTACAATACATTTGCGGCACTCCGCCACCACGAATTGAATGAGCGGAATGTTGCCGCACTGATCCCGCCCGCCGCCCGGATCGGGCTGGAAGCCTTTCTCATCGACGACGGCTGGCAGAAGGCAAACGGCGACTGGTTCCCGCATCCGGAACGATTCCCGAACGGCTTGAAACCTCTGTCGGCCGCCGCAAAAGCACTGGGGATGAAATTCGGTCTCTGGATCGAAATGGAACGAGCCGACCGGAACAGCGAAATTGCAAAACAGCATCCGGAATGGCTGATCGACGAACGCGACTATTCTCTGCTTGATCTCTCAAGAACCGACGTCCGCGATCATCTTTACCGGACCCTGAAACGCATCATCACCGATTATGATCTGGATTACGTGAAAGTGGATTTCAACCGCTATCCCGGGATTCCGCGCGGAGAAAACCGGCGGGAAAGAAGAATCCGCTATTTGCAGAACTTTGCCTCGATCATGGAACAGCTGCGGAAAGAGTTTCCCGCCGTTTTCTGGGAAAATTGCGCCGCGGGAGCCGGACGGCCGGACCTCGCGATGGACCGCTGGTTTGCACGCATCAACCGGAGCGACAATCAGGACAGTGTGGACGTCTTGCGCATTCAGGAGGGGTTTTCGTATCTTCATCCGGTCTGCATGGCGGGAGGCGGCTGCCAGATCAGTCGGGGAAAATCGGTCAACGGACGCGAACTGCCGCTCCGGTTCATGGCATGTTCCGCGATGATGAGCTGGTTCTCTCTCGGATTGAATTTAAGCACTCTTTCCCGGGAGGAAGCGGATGAGTGCGCGGAATACATTCGTCTCTATAAAAAATTCCGCCATCTGACAGACCGGGGCGATCTGTACCGACTGGTCTCCTTCCGGGAAACCGGAACACATGCCGCGTTCGAGTTTGCGGCATCCGATGCTTCGGAGGCGGTGCTGTTCCTTTTCGGTCATAATCTCAGTTTCAATGAACCTTTGCCGGAGCTCCGTCCGGAAGGACTGGACCCGGATGCGTCCTACTGGGTGGAACGGTATTTTGAAAGTCCATCCCGCGATCCGGAACCGCCTGTCTCTCCGAAAAGCGGACGGTATCTGATGAATCACGGGCTGCGCATTCTTCTCAAAGGCGATGCGGACTGCCGGATTTATCATCTGATCCGGCGGGATCGGAAAGAAGGAAAGGACATTTCTTTTCTTCTCGAATGCGATTCCATCCCATGCCGATTTGCTCTCGATCTCGTTTATGAAACCGGAAACGGATATGCTCCCGGCGAGTTGTCCGTCAATGGACACTATCTTCAGACACTCCCGGCGGAAGAAGGGAAACCGCATCGGAAACAACTGCGTTCTCTTCCGTTTCTGCCGGGGAAAAACGGTATCTGCCATGTGGAAATTCATTCGAAAGGCCTCTTTGCCGCGTGGACTCCGCAGACCATCCTTCATCCAGATCCCCTTCCGCCGGAATGTTTCCGGATTACATCCGAAAGCGGGATGGAAAAAACGGCGGAAGAAGATCCGGATACGCATCAGCTCCTTTTGCCGGAGGGAGAAAACTGGATTCGGACCGAGATCCGGTCGCCGGAAAACCGGACGGTCCTTGTAGAAATCTCCGTGGATTATTTCTGGTCTCTGCAATGCGGGGAACATAACTTATTTTCCGGCGGCGGGCCGGTCTGGCCGCAGCGGAAACGTCTCCGCCTGCCGTTATCCGCCGGCAGGAATCCGCTTCTTCTCCGGCATCGGAGTGGAAGCGGCGGAAGCAATCTCTATCTAGCCATTGCAAATCCGGGCGATCTGGAAATTTCTCCAGCCAAAACGGATTCAGAAAATCTTTGTTGAAGACAAAAACAGAAATCGGAGAGAAACTCCATACTGCAACTCCTTCCGGAAGAGAATCTTCAATTCTTTTCTCAGGAAAGAACCGATGAAAGCCAGAGCACATGGGAAAGCGGTACGACGAATGGATTGAGCTTCTCCCGGGAACCGTCTTCCACACCCGCAGCTATCTGGTATGAGGGAACGCACCACTGGGGAAAACACGGATTTGCCAATGTATTCCGTGCGGTATGGGATGTCTTGAAATACGACTTGTTCACGGCTTCTCCCGGGGAAGAGATCTGACGGCAAGGCATCGCCTTGCACCATGCCATGAACTATGATCCGGACAGGAAAAGGAAATCCGGTCAGGCTTCGGCGATGTAGCCCATTCCATCAGGAACCACATTCCGAAGCCGACCATCAACCCGAAGCCGATCTTTGAAATCCGGAACGATCCCCCCTCAAAGGAATCTTATCGGACCTCTTTTTTCACCAGACTTTTCAGATAATCCGGAACGGACTGATTGGCCTGAAAGGCTTTTTTCGCAAGAGTCCTGTATTCCTCAACGGACAAGGAAATTCCCTGGTTGAAGCTTTTTTTGTTCCAGGAGGCTTCCGCTTTTGCCAGTTGAGCATCGGTCATTCCGAAGGCGCGGAGAATGCCTTTTGCCATCATCATGTTGCCGAGGGGATTCATATGGACACCGTCCACTGTCAGAAGATTGCCTTTGATCTTCGGATGTTTTGATTTAAGAGAGGCAATCTGGTCCTGCATATCCCGATTCAAATCGACAAGCGTGCAGGATTTTTCTTTTGCAAGCGAACGCAGGAATTCATTGTATGCCGCGAGCTTTTCATTGTTCGGATGCTGCGGATTTTCGGTAATCATCGTAGCTGTGAGAATGTACACCTGAATGCCGGCGGCTTTCGCCTTGTCCACGATTCCGGTAATATTCTTTTTGTAGTCTTCCAGCGGGACTCCGTTTTTGCCATGCCAGACATCATTCACACCGCAGCTCAGCGTCATAATCTGCGGTTTTTTCTGGATCACATCACGATCCACACGAGCGAGCATCTGGTTGGATTTGTGTCCGCCGATCCCCGCGGGAATCTTGACGGCCTTGACCCCATTGTCTTCCAGAGCCGACATGACAAAATTGAGATATCCGGAAGAACCGTTGCCCTGCTGAGTGATGGAATCTCCAAGAAATGCGATTCTGTCTCCGTTTTTAACCGTGATCTGCGCGGACAGCGCGGATGCCGCCAGAAGCAGGGCCCCTCCGAACAGACAACGCATGGATTTCATTGTGAACATGTTTCATTCCTCCTTGTCAACTGTTTTTTCCGGAATGGGGGATCTCCACTTTCCGGAACTGTTTCTCTGATAGATCTGCACGTTTCAGAAAACCGGATCAATTCCAGCAGCTCGAAACGCGATTCCCGATCAGGAAATACTCTAGCGCATGGCTCCGTTTTTTCAACGTCAATTTCTGAAATTCAGTCCTGAACCATCAGCGAATCCTTTTTGCAGGAAACAGACCCACCGGATGCGGCATCCTTCCGAACCGGGAAAACCATTTCTGCAAAATCGGAGCCAACCCGCACAGCAAGCTGCCGGGAAAATACTGCGAATACATTTTACTTTCCGGACAAACGGTTCTCCACCGCCGGAAGGATGAGAATACAGACAACGCGGAAAAGAGGAGCAGTTTAAGGATTTTCTGTCCCCTTTTCTCCTCAAAACAACAAATTTTCTTCAGCAAACGCACGAAGATTGCCCGGCGGACGATTTCCGAAGAAGGCCGGAGTATATACGATGATTTTTCTGTAAATGGCAGGAATCGGATTGACGGGTACTGCATGCCCGGTTTCCGATCGTGTATTCTGCGTTTTCTCACAGAGCACTTCGCAAACCGGGCATGTGCGTCTCAAGCGACGGTCAGAGTTTGATATCCCATCCGTTGCGGTTGACGGGGCGCTTCAGCCAGGAAGGATCACCGGTATTGTTGGCGAAGGTGCATTTCACCGGATCCCAGTCGAAGCTGGCATCATAAACATAACTCATGTTGCACAACTGGCAGAGAATCGCGGCACGGGCGCCGGTCTCAGCAGGAGAAATCGTGGGTTTGCGGGAAATGCAGCATTCGATGAAGTTCTGCTCCTGAAGCGGACTCTTGTAAAGCTGAACTTCGGCATCGGCAAGCTTGAAATAGTCGTCGAGCGTGTCGAGGCATTTTGCAAGGCGGTCATCCTTTTTCTGGGAAGGATCAAAACCGTAGTCTTCCCCGATGGAAGCGGCAATCTTCTTCATTTTGCTGAACGAAGCATCCTCAATGGCCTTGCGGTTTTCCGGAGTCGGCTTGACGCCCTTCCCCACCCATACGGCAATACGTCCGCGATTGACTGCGACAATTCCCTTTGTGCCGTAAAAAACAGTTCCCCAGGCACTGAACGGATTATGCTGCATGACGCAGCCGTCCGCAAGAACGAATTTCATTCCGAACTGACGGCGTCCGCCATGAATCGGATTCGCCGAATACGGTTCTTCGGAACGGATCACCTTCACAGGACCGGATTTGTCGAGATCAAGTCCCCACTGCGCGATGTCAAGATGATGGGCTCCCCAGTCACCGTTGTAACCGGTACCGTAATTGTCATCAAAGCGCCAGAACATCGGATAGAAATCCGCCACGTTCCGGGGCGCACACTGATCCGAGTAGGGAGACCATGGCGCGGGACCGAGCCACATATCCCAGTCGACATCCTTGTTGGGCGCGGATTCCACCGCGATATTCTGGAACTTCTTTTCCTGTCCGTTCCACTGACAGAAGAAACGGTGCGGATGCGAAGGGCCGCCCAGATTCGCCGGGAAATTCGCAATATCGGTATTGTTCTGCGCGGAAGCATTGCCGTAATTGCAGTCCACATACTTGATTTTGCCGATAAAACCGTTGCGGACAATCATGCAGGCGGTACGGAATTCACGCCAGGAACGCTGCATGGCACCGGTCTGGAAAACCCGTTTGAATTTCTTCTGCGCCTTCATGACCAGAAGCGCCTCTTCCACTGAAAAAGTGAGAGGTTTTTCGCAGTAGACATCTTTTCCGGCTTTCATGGCCTCGCAGGACATGTAGGCATGCCAGTGATCGGGGGTCGCAATACAAACAGCATCAATATTCTTATCCTTGATAATATCACGGAAATCGGCAACGGCTCTGCACTTCGCCAGCTGCGCTTTTTTGTTCTTTTTATAATAATCATTGACATATTTGGTGCCGGCTTCCCGACGGACCCTGTCACAGTCACAGACTGCTTTGACAACCACATTTTTCTGTTTGATGATATTCGGGACCAGAACCGTGCGGCTTTGCATCTCGTAGCCGATAAAAGCACTGTTGACTGTCTTTTTCGCGGTTCCAGCTGTCGATTTCACAGACGCCTTCACCGTGCCTTTTTTAACTTTTTCTGCCATGATACCGTGACTCCTGTTTGTGGTTCCATGTGGACTGAATTTGAAACATATGCTATATACTTTACTTCTTTCTGTGGAAATGTCAACCATTTGAATAAATGAATGTATTTCTGAAGGCGCCATGTTCTGCAATAACCATCAATAACCATCATGCCGATTCCGGAAAATCGGAAAGAAATCGCAGAAACGGGAGTATAACTTTCCCCTGTCCCATAAGGAATGTCGGGAAAAAAGCCGAAATTTTGCCGGACCGGCAACATGTACAGCATCCCGGGATCAGGGGATCCCCCTCCGGAGCTCCGTTCATTCCCAGGAGAAAACAGCATGCTTCTTCAAAAGCGGCAGAATATTCAACGGACAATTTCCTGCCTTTGACAGGAATCCATCAAAAAAAACACCGCCGCCTGCATTTGTGTTTACGGAGAATTGCAGAAATCATGATCTTACTTGACGATCTCGAAAAAGGGTGTTGCTCCGTTCGGAAGAGCGGCCGTGTCGATTTCCGCAATCCAGCGTTTTCCTTCCCGTTTCAGCGGCAAAGGCGCACGTCGGATACCGTTGACGGAAAGCGGATACAGCCGATACTCTCCTTCCGCAAGATTCAGTCCGATCCGGAAACGTCCCGTCCGAATCAGAACGGGGAAATGTCCGGGATCCAGAACGGTTACGCGATCGGAGGTCATCCGCATTCCTGATGCCGCCTGCTCCGTGACGACAGCAAGAACCATGCGCCCCGATTCCGTCAGTTTTCTGCCGTCGACCGAAGTCAGGGCGATCGTTGAATTGACTCCCCGGCTGAGTATTTCCAGCACCTTGAAGTGCGCGGTATTGCCCGCCAGCTGAGCAGCACCCTCCGTCATGGGGGTGGATACGCTCATTGAACAGGACCCCTGATTCAGAAGCAGTTCCCCGGTGTCGCTTTCAAATATCCGGGCATCGGGATTGCTGCGGTTTCCGGAGGGAAGAATGTGCCTGGCTTTCAGGTAATCCACTGTCTTTTTCAGGGAAAACGTATTCTTGTCCGCGGAGCCGACTTCACTGAAGAAGAGCTCCATTTTCGCCTGTGATCCTCCGACGGGCGCCAGCGTCAGACAGGACGATGTTTGACGGATACGGCAAGCGGATGCGCTTTGAAACGGGATATCGGTTACGCGCAGCCCGAAACCGGTCAGAAGCGAAAGCTTCGACTGTTCCGAATTCACCGCACACTCCGGCGGACAATCCCGCAGATACGCCCGGTTATATGCCAGTTCAATCCGGTTCTGCGACTTCCGCACATCGCCGCGACCGAAGAGACATGCCCCCAGAAATTCATTCGCCCGGTGAAGCGGCGAATCGTAGACCCGGAATGCATCCGGCCCTTTCGGCGGATTGTAGATCAGCTCCGGATTCCGGTCGAGCCAGACCGCTCCCTGATGGACAAAGACTCCGCCGAAATTCTGAAGAGCCGCATACGCAGGAAACGTCAGCGCATTCTCATACTGATACCGGTTCGCATAACAGTGGTTCTGCTCCGTCACCAGAATCGGACGGTCCGCAAGACGCGATGCCGACGCCGTCAGAAAATGCGGAACCGCCAGCTCAATGGAACTGTTCTGCACATACTGCGTTCCGGCCTCTCCCCAGCCGCCACGCGGGTGGTTGAAATAGGTGTTGATGGAAACCGCGTCGCTGCACTCCGCACGCAAGCCGCTGTGACGAATCTGCTTGCCGCAGTTGTACTGCGTCACCAGTCCCGGATATCCCATTTTCCGAATTTCCAACGAGCACCATTTCTGAAGATCGGAAAGGCACTGAAACAGAAATTCGTTCCAGTCCCGGTTCTCCTGATTGTTCACCCAGTATTGCTGCGGTTCTGTCAGCTCCCCGATCGTTTTCGTTTCCGTCTGCCCTCCCCACGCTTTTTTCACCTCGGCAAAGGATCCGTATTTTCTCTCCAGAAACGCATGCCAGCGTTCCAGCAGACCCTGCTTCAGCTCCTTTGGCAGACGGGCATAGTAGTGGATTCCGAGTTCCAGCTCGTTGCTGAACTCCATACAGAGCACGGCGGGTTCCTCCTTCCAGGCGATTCCGGTATAGGGATTCACGTGGTTCAGAAGCCGTTCCGCAAGACGCTTCCATGCATTGCGCACAAAAGGATCGCCGATGATAAAGCGGAAACGCCCCTCCAGACGGTCCTGACTGGTCCAATACCGTTTCCCGAGCGAACCGTAATCCAGATTGACATAAAAATAAATGCCCTGCTTCTTCCCCTCCGCAACCAGATAATCCATGAAATCAAGCCATTTTGCCTGATACTCAAGTTCGTCCCCGCTTTTCCGGTTATCCGGAATGACGCCGATCCGCAATGCGTTATATCCCTGTCTGCGCATGAGAGAACAGAACAGCGGGACATCCTTGCCGCGGTCCCGTTTGATTTTCATTCGTTCGCCGATACGGAACAGACGGTCGCATCCCCACTCCGCAAATCCGAAAAACCGCTGTTCGACACCGGGCAGTTTTTCAAACTCCAGTCCTCCGCCCGGAGCAAAACGAACCCTTCCATATTTCCCCGCAGGCCCCGGTGCCAGAAAGCGGTCCAGATCAATCGCGGAACCTTTGACCACCTGAAGATCCGGGAAATCAGAAACCTTCCACGTCGCATCCGGTTTGAATTCGTTCATCCCGATGGCGACCTCCCGCGAAGCAAAACTTCCCGCCCCGACAATCCATACCGAATTTCCCTTCGTGGAAAGCGTAACCGCGGCGATCTCCTTTCCTGGAAGAGTAAAGCGCGAAAGGAAAAATCCTCCCTTCCGGTTCTGTTTCACCGGAAATTCACAGACCTTCTTTGCATTGGGACCTCCGGTGATGGCAATCCAGTCCAGCACATCGCGTCCGGCGACAATCTCGTATTCCGAGTTCAAACCATCTGCAAAATGAAACCGGATGCTGCCGATCGCCGTTCCTTTCTTCGGCGTCCAGCAGGAGGTGTGAAGCAGATAGAAAAACTTCTGTCGCGGATACGGTTTCCGGAAAGGAATTTTCACCTCTTTCAGCGAGGTCCGGCAGAAACGGGAGTCAAAGGTCAGAACCGATTTTCCCCCGTTCGACGCGGGATCAATGAGCGTAAACTCCATGCCGCCGAAGGAGACCAGCGCCGGATCAATTCCGTGCAGATCCTCTTCAGGGCCCTGATCGGACCATCCGCCTTTGCCGTCGCCAGCCTTCTCATCCGCGAACCCCCTGTTCGCATAGGGCCGCAGATCCACAGGAGCCACATCTTTTCCTGCGTGGAGCGGTCCGGCAAAACGGTGCTGAAATGTCAGTTCCGCCGGCACTCCGCCCTTGACGCTGATCGTGAACACGGCACGGGAGTCGGCAGAAGTCAGAAGACACTGCTTGCCGAACTTCACAATTCCCCGGTCGGAAGTGATCCGTGCCGGAAACTTTTCCCCGCCCGGATAACTGCGGATTTTCCAGCCCTGATTTCCCTGTTCCAGATCTCCGTTCGGAAGCAGAGTCCCGTTCAGTGCTATATTATCGAAAAAGGTTCCGTATATCAACTGCTTCCCTTTCGAGGAGAGACTGAAAAACTGGACCGAAACAATGCCGTCCCTCTCGGGCACAAAACTGATTTTGCGAAACTCCCAGACCCCTTCTCTGGCGGTCAGATCAAAAGTCACAACCTTTCCATTGAGCTCGGGCTGTTTCGGAAATTTCAGATATCGTCCTTTGCCTCCCGATTCGATTTTCGCATCGTTCAGGTTCACCGATCCATGAAGATGAACTCGTCCGGAGTTCACTGCGGCAAGAGAGAAAGGCAAAAGGAAGACCGCTAGAAAATAAAATGAGATTTTCATGAAAAACACTCCCTGTTCATGATTCTGTTATGGATAGCTCAGACGGTAATCGGCTCTGCGGAACCGTCCGCTGTTTGTATAGATCCAGCCGGTCGGCGTATAGTTCCGAAAGCAGGAATAGAAATCCGTTCCTCCGGCATGTCCATCGGCATACCAGTTGTTCGTCCGGTTTCCATGACGGAAATGAATTCCCACTTTGTTCGGACCGTGAAAGCTCCACGAGGGAAGACCGGTCACCGTATCAATACTGTCGAACAGAACCGGAAAACGGGAAGCATGTTTCAGCTTCCGGAAATCAATCCACTGAGGATTGTTGTGATCAAGTCCTCCCGAGATCACGGGATCTCCATGCGCCCGGTCCACCGAGTCGCCCAGAAGAGCATAAATCCGCATGGCGTAGGTCTTCGCATAAAAGTCCGTATCTTTGACCACAGAGAGATAGGATGGACAAAACGCGCTTTTCGGAATTGCTTTTCTCGAACCGAATACTTCCACGCCCCAGTAGTAATTGTCCGCGCCGTCGCCCGTGACAAACTGGACGGCAAGAACATCATTGTTCTGATCCGCATACATCCGGCAGGCAAGACCCGTCTGCTTCAGATTGGAAATACAAGAAACCGAGCGTGCCTTCTCCCGTGCCGAATTTAAAGCGGGAAGCAGCATTGCAGCAAGAATTGCTATGATTGCAATAACGATCAGAAGCTCTATCAATGTGAATTTACAATGCCTCATCAAACCTTCTCCGTGTTGATTTTTCCATCGAATTTGCAATGTTACATTATACAATAAAATAAAACGAAAAACAAGAGAAGAATTATAACAAAAATATGACTTTAGGGGCATTTTCTCATTGCAATTCTGAAAAATGAATGTATTTTACAATATAGAATTATAAAATAAGGGGATATCAATGCCCAGGAAACGAGGTTTTTCCTATGCACTTCTCGGGTCTGTGGAAAACCGGGTTGTCACGCCGCTCCCGCTATATGTTCATGCACTCGGACATGTGACCCGCTACTTCCCGTACATGGAGGATCTTCCGCCGCGGAAGGAGCCGTTTGTGGAAATCTACTGGTGCATCTCCGGCTCCGGACGTTTTTTCATGGAGGGGGAGGAGCCGCAGATCATGCGGCCCGGAGATGTCTTTTACCGTCTGGAAAATGAACGTCATTACCACGAGATCGTGGAAGAACCCTGGGAATACCGGTGGCTGACTTTCGCCGGACCGCTTGCCGAACCGCTCCTGAAATCCTATCAGTTTCCCCACAGATGTTTTCACGCGGGCCAGTGCCCTCATGAGCTGTACATGCGTCTGGAAACACTGATGCGTGAAAAAACGGATTACAATTTCCGGGAGTCGGTTGCCGTAATCTGTTCCATTCTCGCCCGCTTCGGCGGAAACGACGAGACTACTTCGCCGGAGGCCGGTCTGACCGGACGCGCAAAAGATATCTGTTCCATTCACTATCAGGATCCGACCTTCGACATCAACACTCTTTCGTCCATCCTGAAAGTGAACCGCTGGACTTTGCGGCGGGCCTTCCGGCGTCATCTCAAAACAACGCCAAGCGCCTTTCTGTTTGATATGCGTATGAACAACGCGTTCAAACTGCTCCGCAACACCCGTCTGCCGATTGCGCAGATCGCCCGGGAATGCGGGTTCGCCGATACCAGCTACTTCTGCAAAGTCATTCGCGAAACCACCGGTTCTTCTCCCTCCGGACTGCGGAGATTGTGACCTTTCAGGAAACCGGAACGGCATAGCGTAAATATTTACGCAAAAAGATTTCACACTTTTTCCTTTTCCCCTTGCTTTTCCGATACATTCCGACTACATTAACTGCGAAAAGAAAAAATCAGGCGGAGGGTTCAAGACGTGAAAAACAGATTGACCATCAAAGAGTTCGCAGACAGGGCAGGCGTTTCCATCGCCACGGTTTCGCGGGCATTCACCGGTAACGGCAGGATCAGCGATGAAACCCGGAAAAAGCTCCTTCAGCTCGCCGATCAGCTTGGATATTCCGCCGGACGCGCACGAAGCGCACGCAACGATGCGACTCCGCCGGAGATCATCTTCTTTTATCCGGAGGTCTATTCCGACGAACCGGACTATTTTATTGCGGAAATTGAACTTGCCATCAAACGCAGCATTGCCTGCGAAAATATTTTCACAATTACTCCGTTCGATGAAAACGACGATCATGTCATTGATTCCGCAAAGCTCCGGATGCTTGACGGCAGCATTGCCGGAGCCATTATTGTGGCGGCGACTCCCGGAGCGAAAAAGCTGGCAAAAATGGCGGAAAGCTGTTCCCTTCCCTATGTCATCATCGGTTCCATCCCCGGCTTTGATTTCAATTCTGTTTTGTACGACAACGAATACGGTGCATTTCTCGCGGGCAAATATTTCCGTGAAACAGGCCGGAAGCATCCCGCGTACATCACCGGGCATCTTGACAGTGCGAAACAGGCCGGTTTCAAACGCGGATTCGGCGATTCGGACATTCTTGTGATTCCCGGCGGCGCCGGATTCCGTTTCGGGACCAATGCGCTGAATTACATCCGGAAAAACCATCCGGAAGTGGACTGCGTCCTGTGCGCCAACGATATTCTCGCAATGGGACTCATGAAGGAAGCGGAAAACAAGGGAATCCGGATTCCGAGAGATCTTGCCGTGATCGGATTCGATGATATTGCGGTATCCCGTTATTTTCATCCGGCGATTTCCTCGGTCTCTCTGCATCTGGTCAAAATCGGGAAGACCGCGGTGGAACTGCTGCGGAAACAGTTCAGCGGAGAGAACCACGTGCAGCCGGAAGTCGTTCAATGCGACCTGGTTCTGAGACAGTCAACCTGAAACGGAATTCTTTCGGCAATCCAACGGCAAAACCTATTCAATAACAAGGAGAAGCGTTATGGACAAAACACTCGTTCTGCTCGCCGCGGGCATGGGCAGCCGCTATGGCGGACTCAAGCAGCTCGATCAGCTCGGCCCTCACGGAGAAACCCTGATGGACTACTCGATTTTCGACGCACTGCGTGCCGGATTCACCAAGATCGTCTTCATCATCCGCCGCGACATTGAAGAGGAATTCAAGCGCGTGGTCGGGAGCCGCTACGAACACGCGGTTGACGTTGCATACGCCTTCCAGTCTCTCGACGACCTTCCCGGCGGATTCTCCGTTCCGGAGGGCAGAACCAAACCATGGGGAACCGGTCAGGCTGTCTACGCCGCACGCGAGATTGTCAAAACCCCCTTTGCCGTCATCAATTCCGATGATTTCTATGGCGCCGACGGGTACCGGAAGCTCGCAAAAGGACTTGATGCCGCCGCCAATGAATACTGCATGTGCGGATTCTATCTGCGGAACACCCTCTCCGAAAACGGATCCGTTTCCCGCGGGATCTGCTCGCTGAATGCCGACGGCACGCTGAAAGATGTGGTGGAGCATACAAAAATTGAAAAATCCGGCGGAAAAATCCTCAGCACCCGGGAAGACGGCTCTCAGGTGGAATTTACGGGAAATGAAGTCGTTTCCATGAACATGTGGGGATTCCAGCCCTCCCTCTTCGGGGAACTGGAAAGACTCTTCCGCGCATTTCTGGAAAAACATTCCACGGAACTGAAAAGTGAATTCTATATTCCGTTTGTCGCCGATGAACTGGTCAAGACAGGAAAGGCCGAAGTCAATGTCCTGACTTCGGAAGACTCCTGGTTCGGAGTCACCTACAAGGAAGACAAACCGGTCGTTCAGAACGGACTCCGCGCGCTGGTCGATGCCGGCGTCTATCCGGAAAACCTCTTTCGGAAGTGATACGCTTATGAATCAGAAATATGAATTCCAGTCGATCTGCTCCCAATTCCGGCTGTACGGGGATTTCATCTCCGTTCAGCCTTATGGCAACGGGCACATCAACGACACCTATCAGCTGACCTACTGCCAGAGCGGAAAAAATGTCCGCTACATTCTCCAGCGGATCAATACGAACGTCTTCAGAAATCCGGTCAGTCTGATGGACAACATCCAGCGGGTTACGGATCATCTGCAGAGAAAATGTACAAACTCCCGCGGCACGCTGACCCTGATCCTCACGGAAAAATGGAAACCTTATGTAGTCGATTCCGCCGGTAATTACTGGCGTGTCTATCTTTTCATCGAAAATGCGATCAGTTACGATGTCCTTGAAAATGAGAAGCAGGCTTACGAGGCGGCAAAAGTATTCGGCCAGTTCCAGGCGGATCTTGTCGACCTTCCCGGTCCGCGCCTGATCGAAACGATCCCCGATTTTCACAATACACCCGCGCGGGTCGCCGCGCTGGAAAAAGCAGTCCGGGAGGACAAATGCGGACGCGCCGCCTCCGTTCAGAAGGAAATTGATTTTGTCCTCTCCCGGAAAGACGAAACGGGACTTCTGCTCGACTTGAACCGACAGGGACTCATTCCCGAACGGATCACACACAACGACACAAAACTGAACAATGTGCTCATCGACAATGCCACCGGAAAGGGGATCTGCGTCATCGACCTCGACACCGTCATGCCCGGACTCGCCCACTATGATTTCGGTGACATGGTGCGTACCGGAACCAGTCCCGCCCCGGAAGACGAAAAGGATCTTTCCAGGGTGACCATGCAGTTCAATATGTTCGAAGCCCTTCTCCGCGGATACTGCGCCTCCGCCGGAAAATTCCTGAACGATGTGGAACTGGAATACCTCCCGTTCAGCGGCAAACTGATCACACTCGAAATCGGAATGCGCTTCCTGACGGATTATCTGGAAGGCGATATCTACTTCAAGACTCATCGCGACGGTCACAACCTTGACCGCTGCCGCACCCAGTTCAAACTTGTGGAATCCATCGAACAGCAGTACGACCGGATGATGAAACTGGTCGAAGAAATCGGAAAGGATTTGAAAAAATGAGAATTCTGATTACAGGAGGCGCCGGATTCATCGGCAGCCATATCGCGGAATCTTTCAACGGCAAGGCGGACATCCGCGTTCTCGACAATCTCCGGTCCGGATATGTGGAGAACCTGAACGGCCTTGATGTGGAGTTCATCCGGGGAGACATCCGTGACCGGGAAACCGTCGCGCGCGCCATGCGGGGAGTCGATTACGTGTTTCATCTCGCCGCAATGATCAGCGTACCCGAATCCATGTTCAAAATGCAGGAGTGCGTGGACATCAACGTCAACGGGATGCTTGTCGTGCTGGAGGAGGCGGCAAAGGCCGGAGTCAGAAAACTCTGTTTCAGCACCAGCGCGGCGATCTACGGCGACAATCCTGTCGTACCGAAAGTCGAATCCATGATCCCCGAGCCGAAAAGTCCCTACGCGATCACAAAACTCGACGGCGAATATTACTGCAATCTCTTTACAAAAGAAGGCAGACTTCAGACCGCCTGTCTGCGCTATTTCAACGTTTTCGGTCCGCGGCAGGACCCCAAAAGCGCATACGCCGCCGCCGTGCCGATCTTTACGGCAAAAGCCGTCGCAAACGAGGACATCACGATCTTCGGCGACGGCGAGCAGACACGCGATTTCATCTATGTGAAGGACATCGTCGCAGCCAACGTCTTCATGGCAACCCATGATTTCACCGGTGTCTACAACATCGCCTACGGCGGCAGAATCACGATCAACGATCTTGTCAAACAGATCATGGAAGTCACCGGTTCCAAAAGCCGGGTGCTCCATCTTGCGGAACGTCCCGGCGATGTCAAGCACTCCATGGCGGGAATCGAAAAACTCAGGAGCACCGGATTCCAGCCGAAGCATTCTTTTGCGGAAGGAATGGAGGCGACCATCCGTTATTTCCAGTCAAAGGCGAAATAACGTCTTTTCGAAAACTCTCTCCCCGCCGTCTCCACGGGGGGGGAGTATTCGCAAATCCTCCGGACTGGTACATTATATTCCATGGAAGAATATTTTTCCCATAGTGTTTTTCAAATATTTTTTCCTCTTTTTCAAATTATTTTCCCGGCATTCCGGATTGCTTTCCGAGCAGAATGAGTCTATACTGATTCCGAAAAACGGATATCGGCAAATAACAGCAGGAGAAGTGCCATCATGCAGACAATGGAGATGCAGAAAGAAGCCGTCTGGGATTACATCCGCAACCGTCTTTTTCTGGAAAGCACAAATCTGGTTTACGACTGTTTCAGCAGCACGGATCAGGAAGCCCGTTTCGATCACCTCCCGTGGTCAGACGAGATCGCCGCGGATTTTCCGAATCCCTGCGGCTGGGGGACCGGGATGGAGGACTGTATGCTGAATGCCGGATCGGTCATGGAAATCTGCCGGCTTCGCTATCGCTTTCAGCAGGATCCGGAAGCTCTGCGCTTCGCCTGCCGGATTCTCGAGGGGATGTTCGCCTGCACGCATGTCCACGGGACTCCGGGATTCGTCGCACGGGGGATCTCTCCGCGGGACGGGAAATCCTGTTACAGCAACTCCTCGCGGGACCAATTTACGCTTTGTGTCTACGGCGCATGGAATTTCCTGCGCGGATTCCCCGACGCCCCGGAAAACGCCCGGCAGACGGCACGGCGAATCCTGACCGATGTCGCGGATTACTGCGAACGGTCCATCACTCCTGCAAACAGTTACGATCTGATGCGTCTGGACGGCAAACCGGGACTGGTCGGAAAAATGATGCACGTCCAATGTCACGAGGAACTGCGGCTCCCGATGATCTATCTGGCGGCATACGACGTCTCCGGGGAGAAACGCTACCTCGACCATTATCTCTCCCTGCGGGAAAACGCTTTGAAAACGACCCGGCGCCTGAACGAAAAAAAGGACTGGTGGGACATCTCCATCGGACAGCTCCAAATTTCCCTGGACCTCTGCGGGCAGATTGATTCCGACACTGAGCCGGAATACCGGAACCTCCGGGCATCGGTCCGGGAAATCGCCCGGCAGCATCTGGAAAATATCTTGAAACAGGTCCGGGATTTCCGGGGCGACTGGAACCTTCCATGCGCTGACTGGCGCCTTCAGCCGATGGCTCAGCATCACGATGCATTCGACCGGACCCGAGGAATTGTCACTCTGTTTCAGGGGAAGCCTTATCTGTGTCCGAAAGCGAATCCGGAGTACAAAGTTCCCGCCACACTCCTCCGGGCGACCGGCAATCTGCTGATCGCTCTTCTGCTGGGAACGGAAGGCAAAGCCCATCCGCTGGCGGAGGAAGCCGCTCTGATTGTCATGAAACCGGATTTCAGCCGTCATTGTTCCAGCGGGGGCATCAATCTGCTGCATGGAATTTCTCTGCTTTCCTCCCGATGAGAACCGGCAGAGAAAAAAGCTGTATCCGGGGAACTCTTCCGCTTTTTCTGCGGACCGGACAACAAAATACAATAAAAAATTCGGGTTTTCCTTGCGCGATTGCATTTTACGATGTATAATACGATTTATGTCATTGTACACTAAATTTAAAGAAGGAATCAAAATATGACCGAATTTTTTGTTCTGGCTCAAGGTGCGGCCGCTCCTGCGGCTCAG
>CALXMJ010000384.1 GCA_944389445.1 uncultured Victivallales bacterium
AACAAAACTGCATCTGGTGTCACGGGGTACCGCGGTGCCGTCTGAAGGGGCAAAGGAATGAGTCTCTCCTCCGGAAAAGATCTGACAAGGGGAAATGCCGCATGGAATCTGCTGAATTTTACGGTACCTTTCCTTCTGGCGTTTTTCCTCCAGATCTTTTACGGAACGGTGGATGTGATTGCTGTTGGCCGTTTCGGCGGAGGCAGTTTAGATGTTTCTGCCGTTGCAAGCGGAAGTGAAGTGATGCAGCTGGTGGCGTCTCTGATCGCAGGTCTTACGACCGGAGCAACCGTGCTGATCGGACAGTGTTACGGAGCAAAGGATTATCAGAGCGTCAACCGCTGCATCGGGATGACTCTGAGCGTTTCCCTGCTGGCCTCTCTTCTTCTGACGGGTGTCATGGTGCCGATGATTCCCCTGATCGCGCGCTGGCTGAACACCCCGCCGGAAGCATTCGAGCAGACCGTCGCCTATGGAACCATCTGTTCCTGGGGAATCGTATTCATTTTCGGCTACAACGCGCTTTCCGCGATTTTCCGCGGACTGGGCAACTCCACCGCGCCGCTGATTTTTGTCGGGATTGCCTGTGTGGTCAACATCATCGGGGATCTTCTTCTGGTCATCGTGTTCCGGATGGGGGTGACCGGTGTTGCCATTGCTACCGTTTCCTCGCAGGCGCTGAGCATGCTGTTCGCCCTGATTCTTCTCTACCGTTCCGACTTCGGTTTCCGTTTCCGGGCGCGGGATTTCCGGATTTCCTGGAAACTTGCGTGGAGCTATGCGAAGATCGGCATTCCGATCGGGGTGCAGGGAATTGTCGTCGGACTCTCCTTCCTCTTCATTTTCACGATCGTCAACTCCATGGGTCTTGCCGCTTCCGCCGGATACGGAATCTGCAACAAGATCAACGGGTTTGCGATGCTTCCGGCGATCGCGTTCTCCATGGCGATTTCCGCGGCGACCGCCCAGAACATCGGCGCGCAGAAACCGTACAGGGCAATCCGGACTCTCTGGCTTGGAGTCGGTTATACGATGTCCTTCGGCGCGGTTGCGCTGCTGCTCCTGCAATGCTTTCCCCGGCTGTTCATCACGCTGTTTCTGGATCCTTCCGGTCCCAATGCGGAAGCCGCCATCGCCGCGGCGACCAGTTACATCCGGAGTTTCAGCTGGGAGTTCGTTCTCGTGCCGATCGTCTTCTGCACCAATGGTTTTTTCAACGGCTGCGGCCGTTCTTTCTTCTCGATGGCGAACAATCTGGGAGGAACGTTTTTTGTCCGTCTGCCCGCCGCGTATCTGCTGAGCCACCTGAGCGGAGCGACTCTGTTTGAAGTCGGATTTGCCGCTCCGCTTGCGTCATTTGTCTCCAATGTCGTTGCGCTCCTGTACCTCTGGAGCGGAAGATGGCGAGACCGCAGGACCGGGCAATCCGGGGAAGACTCCCGTTCTTCCATTGCTTCCGGCACGCAGTCTTCCGGATGACTTTTCCCCGCGGAAAGAGTGCAAAAAAAAAGCCCCGGGAATTCCGGGGCAGATGCCGAAGTTCATCGACAGGGAGACATCAATAGTTTTCTGCGAGAATCTGGAAATAGGCTTTCGGATGCTTGCAGGTCGGGCACATTTCGGGAGCCTTCTCGCCTTCATAGACATGTCCGCAGTTCATGCAGATCCATTTGGTCGGGGTGGCTCTGACAAAGACTTCGCCCTTTTCGATGTTCGCGAGAAGCTTGCGATAGCGCTCTTCATGACGCTTCTCGATCGCCGCCACGCGTTCCAGCTGACGGGCGATGTCCTCATAGCCTTCCGCCTGAGCTTCTTTGGCGAATCCGGCATACATTTCCGTCCATTCCTCATGTTCGCCCGCGGCCGCGGCGGCAAGGTTTTCAACCGTGGTTCCGATTCCGCCGAGGTGTTTGAACCAGAGCTTCGCATGTTCTTTTTCATTTCCGGCGGTTTCTTCGAAAATGTCGGCAATCTGATTGTAGCCTTCCTTGCGGGCAACGCTAGCAAAATAGGTGTACTTGTTGCGTGCCTGGGACTCTCCGGCAAATGCATAAGCGAGGTTCTTTGCGGTCTTGCTGTCTTTGAATTCTGCCATTTTTCTTCTCCGTTGTTTATGTTGTTTGAACAGCACTTTTGCTGTATTTTATAAAATCAGATTCATTTTCTGATATAATTAATAATAATTCCTATTTTTTATTTTTCAAGTCCTTTTTGCAATTTTCCTCGAGATATTTCCGGAGTCCCTGCGCGAGCTGGTCCGGACAGGAAGTCGGTTTTCCGCCGCACCGGATTCCTTTCAGCAGATCAATTGTTTCCGTGATCGTTTTGCCTTTGACAAGACGGGAGATTCCGATCAGGTTTCCCGGACACCCTCCGAGAAAACGCACCGAATCAATCCGGTCTCCATCAACTGTGACAGTGATGTTTTCAGAACAGACCATCGGACTTGGTTCAAACGAAAAACTTTTCATACAGCCGAGCCTTCTTTCCAGTTGCAAACTGAAGAATAGTTTAATTCAGAATTTGAGAAAATCAACCGGAGAAGCACTGGAAATTGAAGAAAAGCTCTTTTCTTTGATTTTTCCGGGCCCGGGGAAGTCACTGGATGCCGTTTCGTTTCTTCCGGAATTGCAGGGGCGTCATTCCGAAATACTTCCGGAAGGCCTGGATGAAATAGGCGCTGCCGGAAAACTTCAGTTGTTCGGCGATTTCCGCAATCGACAGGGATTCGGAGGCGAGGAGATGCCGGGCCTCTTTCATTTTCAGATCAAGAACCATCTGCGACGGCGTTTTTGCATAGACGCGCTTCCAATGCCGGAAAAAGGAGCGCCGGGAGAATCCGTTCTCGCGAATCAGCTGATCCAGATTCCATTTTTCCTTGTAGCAGAGCTGAATGGCGGATGCGATCCGGCGGATTTTTTCTTCCTGCGGATTGTTCGCCTCCCGGTTTTCCTTCTGCTGCAGAACCAGTTCCAGAAGAAGCCTCCAGCAGAGGATATCCGCCTGATCCGCAATCCCGTGCTCCTGCGATTTCGGGAAAAGCATGGTCAGATCCTGGATCAGCTCCATCAGATCGGAGGAGAGGACGATTTCCCAGCAGATCCTGTCAAATGTGATTCCCGCTTCAACAAATTTCGGCAGAAGCGAGGAATGGTAAATGAGAAAGAATGCCTCCCGCTTTCCCCGGTAATGATACTCATGCGGTTTGCCGTCGACTTTGATGAACACATGGGGAAAGCGGTTTGTGAAAACGCTCTTATCGACCGTATCCACGGCGAATTCGTCTTCCGAATTCAGACGGATGCAGAATTCGATCTGATTTTCATGCAGCCCGCAGAATCGGTTGTGTTCCTCCGTGACGATTCCAATTTCCGAGACGGGAAATGGAAACCGGAGCAGGCGCGGCGCTCCGGAAAAATCGACTCGGATCATCTTAAGCGGCATTTCGGTCCTCCGGGAAATGGATCAGCTGTTCAGAATTTCGTCGATTCTGCGGAGTTCCTCTCCACTGAATTCGGAGTGTTTCAGACACCCGGCAATTTCCCGTATCTGCCCGGAGGAGCTGGCGCCGATCAGGGCGGAGGTCAGTTCCGGGACCCGCAGGTTCCATGCGATAGCCATCTGCGCCAGAGTCTGTCCGCGTTCGGCGGCGATTCCGTTCAGCGCCCGGATTTTCGCCAGCAGTTCCGGCGTGAGATCCTTTGCCGAAAGGGTGCGTTTTGTATTCGCGCGGGAGTTTGCCGGAATTCCGTTGAGATATTTGTCCGAGAGAAGTCCCTGTGCAAGCGGGGAGAAGGTGATGCATCCGACTCCGTTGCGTCCCAGGACGTCGAAGAGGCCTTCCCGTTCATGATGGCGGTCGAACATGTTGTAGCGCGGCTGATGGATCAGGCACGGGGTGCCGAGCTGCCGCAGAATCGCGATCGCTCTATCCGCTTCGGGAGCCGGATAGTTGGAGATTCCGGCATAGAGAGCTTTTCCGCTGCGGACAATCGAATCCAGCGCTCCCATGGATTCCTCCAGCGGCGTGTTCGGATCGGGACGGTGGTGATAGAAGATATCCACGTACTCAAGTCCCATGCGTTTCAGGCTCTGATCGCAGCTGGCGATGAGGTATTTGCGGGAGCCCCAGTCGCCGTAGGGACCGGGCCACATTGTATAGCCTGCTTTGCTGGAGATGACCATTTCATCGCGGTATGGCGCCATGTCCTTTGCCATGATGCGGCCGAAATTCTCCTCCGCCGATCCGGGGAGCGGACCGTAATTGTTGGCAAGATCGAAGTGGGTGATTCCGAGATCGAATGCCGTGCGGATCATGTCGACGCAGTTGTCCATGACATTGACGGACCCGAAATTCTGCCACAGTCCAAGCGAGATTGCCGGGAGCATGAGGCCGCTTTTTCCGCAGCGGCGGTATTTCATTTCCGAGTAACGTTCAGCTGATGCCTGATACATGTGGAACCTCCTGTTCTGGTGTTGTGTGTGCGGATACCATACACGCCTGTTTGATGACAGTCAACAGGAAAAGATTCTCCGGAGGATGTTTTTCCTGTCTTAATTAAGCATTTTTCTGTTCTTTGACCTGTCTGCTTTGCGGAATCAGGGCGGGGGAGGCTGCCACCATTCCCGAAGTGTCGCTGCACTGCTGGAACACCCGCAGGTCGAAGACGGGGAGAATTGCCAGCAGATGGTCAAAGATATCCGACTGGATTCCTTCGTAAACCGCCCAGCGTGTATCGTTGGTGAAACAGTAGATTTCAAGGGGGATTCCGGAAACTCCCGGCTGAAGCTGGCGTACCAGCAGAGTCATTCCCTGATGAATGTGCGGATTGCTCCGGAGATACTGTTCGACGTATGCGCGGAAGGTGCCGAGATTCGTGACGCGCCGTTCATTGATCGGTTTGGCGCCCTGCGCTTCGAGTCTGGCATTCCATTCGGCAAGTTCCCTGCGTTTCCGTTCCAGGTAATCGTTCAGGAGGACAAATTCCTCCAGTCGTTTGATTTCCGCATCGTCGAGGAACCGGACGCTCCGCTGGTCCAGATAGAGAGCCCGTTTGATGCGTCGTCCTCCGGCTTCCTGCATTCCGCGCCAGTTTTTGAAGGAGTCGGTGATCAGCTTGCGGACGGGGATGGTGGTGATGGTCTTGTCCCAGTTCTGCACCTTGACGGTGTGGAGCGCAACTTCGATGACATCTCCATCGGCGTTCTGGCTTGGCATTTCAATCCAGTCGCCGATGCGGACCATGTCATTGGTTCCGAGCTGAATGCTGGCAACAAGCGAAAGGATCGTATCCTGAAAAATCAGCATCAGCACCGCCGCCATTGCGCCCAGTCCCGAGAGCAGGATCAGCGGATTGCGGTTGATCAGCGTTGCCACGATCAGAATCACAGCCACGGCGGAAAGAAAGATTTTCAGCAGTTGAAGATACCCTTTGATGGGTTTGCTGGCGGCGTCCGGGCGGCGCCGGTAGATGATTTCGATCAGGTCGAGGATCCGGGTCAGCGCCATGACCGAGGTCAGGACAATGAACGCATTGCAGACATTCCGGATGACCGTCTCCAGCGTGTCATGCACATCCGGAATTGCCGCGGCTCCATAGGAAAGCACCAGCGCCGGAACGATGTTGGCCAGGCGCGAGATGATCGACAGACGGAGCCTGCGTTCCTCCGCATCGCTTGCCGGCAATGCTTTCAGCAGCTTCCGCAGTCCGCGCAGCAGAATGTATTTTGTAATGAAGTTGACCACAAATGCCGCCAGAAGCAGTCCGCATGCCACCGCGGCGCTGTAAACCCATGGCGGGTAGGAGGCCAGAAGTTCTTTCAGCATATTCAGTAGAGAATTCATATGACCGGGTGCTCCCTGCAGTTTTTCCATAATGAACAGATCAAAATACTATACACCGGAATTTGAAAATTGAAAATCGGTTTTGATATTTCGTTTTTCCTTTCGTCTCTCCGCAGGGGAGCGGAAATCCGGAATGAATTTGCCATTTTGTTTTTCTTTTTTTATTGATCCCATTGGATTTTTTTTTGCCGGATGCTATTGTATGGTTCAGCAGAACTTCCTGAAGGTGTTTTATTCGGAGTAAGAATTCAACAGGAGGCGGCCGGGATGTCTGTTTTTTCCCGTTCTCCGGAACATGTTGCCGGAGTCAGGTCGCCAAGGGATGGGTTTGCGGTTTTCAATTATTCAGGGATCGGATGTGAAATGGAAAGAAAACGTATTTTTGTGGACGGAATGGAATCCGTCAGTCTGACGGACGGCATGATCCGTATGGAACTGTATAATGTGCTTTTGAACAGGAGCCGCAATCCGGACTCTCCCAGCGAACATGACATTACCGGGGAACTGATTATGACTCCGCAAGGTTTTATCAAAGCGTTTTCCACAATGGAAAGTCTTGTCAGGAAACTGGAAAATGCGGGGATTGTCAAACGCAATGCCGATTCCGGGGAGGAGTCCGGGGAATCTGTAAAGCTGTCTCCGAATTTCTAACTGTCGAGGGTCTCCGTTATGTCTGAACAAAGTAAACTGACTCTGATCGCATGTTTGCGGGAAATCGCAAAAATGCTCCCGCGGGGAGCGGACCTTGATGCTTTTCTGGCAAAATACGAATCCGGAGAAATGGATCCCGTGAAAATGGGAATGGAGCTGGCGGAAAGTCTCCGTCTGGCCCCGGAATTCAGAACCGATGGGAATGTGGATGAACTGGCTTCCTATTTCGGGGCTCCGATTCTTCTGAACCTGAAAAACGGAAACTGGGTTCTTTTTCTGGGGAACCGGACTCATGTCGAGGATGGGGTGACTTCCGAACGCTTCGCCGTATTCGATCCTCTCAGCAAGGTCGCGGGAAAACTGATTTTACTTACCCGGGAACAGCTTGCGGGCGCATGGGACGGCGCCTCGATTTTCATCAAGATTGAGATGGCAGGCTGTTCTGTTGACGGCCGTCATACGGCGCTGTACTGCCTTACCGCAATCGTCAAGCACTACGGCGGTGATACCGATGTCAGCCGTCTGCTTCATGATTATGCGATTTCCGAGGATGAGCCGGCGCGGCGGCTGCTCAGGAAAATGGCCGACGATCTGGAATTTTCCAGCAAAAGCATCCGCGTGAACTGGAAGAAACTTGACAGGCTCGGTTCCGCCTACCCCGTGATAGGATTCAAAAAGGATGGTTCAT
Organism: uncultured Victivallales bacterium; assembly: GCA_944389445.1. Classification (GTDB taxonomy): domain Bacteria; phylum Verrucomicrobiota; class Lentisphaeria; order Victivallales; family UBA1829; genus UBA1829. The sequence continues at coordinate 7,185 of CALXMJ010000384.1, forward strand.
CCGCTGTTTTCTGCGGAGTCCGGATGTCTCCTGTCAAGCCCCCGGAGGAGAAACCTGCGGAGCTCACGGAAGACGGCGAGCCACAGGTCACAATCGAATCTCCGGAGGAGCAGAAACAGAAAAAAGAACCGGAATTGAAAAAAGAACTGGCTATCTGGGATCCCGTGGCGAGGGATGGCCGGAAACCGCAGATCACATTCATTGATGAGGAAACTTTCCTGCGTGATTACTCCGGGGAAGTGATGCTCTTCAAGAAACGCTATTCTCTTCTGGAGGAAAATCAGCCGTTCCGTCTGCGCTGGTTTATTCCGGAGTTTTTCCGGCAGAGGAAATTGCTGGCGCAAGTGGCTTCGGCGATTATTTCCATGAGTCTGATCGGGCTTGCAATTCCGATTTTCTTCCAGCTGGTCGTTGACAAAGTGCTCGTTCATGAAAGCTTCAACACCCTGACCGTTCTCGGTGTTGTCGTGATGGTGATGCTGCTCTTCAATGCAGTGCTTGAATATCTGGAAAATTATTTCCTTCTCTTTGCAACCAACCGCATTGATATCCGGCTGGCGACACGGACTTTTGCAAAACTGCTCAGTTTGCCTGTCGATTTCTACGAACGGATCTCTTCCGGAGTTCTGATCAAGCACATGCAGCAGACGGAGAAGATCCGCTCCTTCCTTTCGGGAAGTTTGTTTTTCTCCGCGCTGGAACTGCTTTCCCTGGTGGTGTTCCTGCCGTTTCTCCTGTATTACAGCGTGAAGCTGACGATTGTCGTTCTTGCATTTACTTTTGCGATGGCGCTGGTGATCGCCGTGCTGATCAAGCCGTTCCAGATCCGTCTGGAGGAGCTTTATCTTGCGGAAGGCAAGCGGCAGGGGATGCTGGTGGAAACAATTCACGGTATCCGCACGGTGAAGTCGCTGGCGCTGGAACCGACTCAGCAGCGTAAATGGAACGATACCGCCGCGTATGCAATCACCCGTTATTTCCGCGTGGCGAAGATCTCCATGACGGCGCGTACGCTCAGTAATTTTCTGGAAAAATCCATGTTCGTGGCGATTATCTGGATCGGTGCGCAGTCCGTCTTCAAAGGAACGCTTTCTGTCGGCGCGCTGATCGCGTTCCAGATGCTTTCCGGCAGAGTAACGGCTCCGCTGGTGCGGATCGTGGGACTCGTGCATGAATATCAGCAGACCGCGCTCTCCGTGCGGATGCTGGGCGTGGTGATGAACTGTCCGGGAGAACAGGTCGGCGGATCGCTGCACCATCAGCTCCGGGGAGAGATTTCCATTGAGAATGTCTCGTTCCAGTATACGCCGGATGGTCCTCGTGTCATCAAGGACTGCAATCTCCATATCGCGCCGGGAATGACAATCGGCCTGGTCGGTCGTTCCGGGTCCGGCAAAACCACACTGACAAAACTGCTTCAGGGACTCTATCCGCTTCAGGCGGGCATTATCAAATATGACGGGATTGACATCCGGGAGATCGACCGCTCCTCCCTGCGTTCCAATATCGGTATCGTGCTTCAGGATAACTACTTTTTCTATGGCACGGTCCGCGACAACCTGACGCTGACCAAGCGGGAAGCTTCCATGGAGGAGGTCATCTACGCGGCACGCATGGCCGGCGCCGATGAGTTCATTCAGAAAATGCCGAAGGGATATGATTCGATTCTTGAGGAGAATGCATCGAACCTTTCCGGCGGCCAGCGGCAGCGTCTTGCGATTGCCCGCGCCCTTCTGCCGAATCCGCGTCTGCTGATTTTCGACGAGGCGACCAGCGCGCTCGATCCGGAAAGCGAAACGCTTGTCCGCAGAAATTTGAAGATGATTGCCCGGAACCGGACCGTATTCATCATTTCCCACCGTCTTTCCATTCTCTGCCGTGCAAATAAAATCGTGGTGATGGACAAAGGCGAGCTTGTGGAATCCGGCACCCACAGGGAACTGATCGGCCGGAATGGAATTTACGCTGAGTTCTGGCGTCAACAGATGGGGACAGAAGATGATATTTAAGAAGATGGATTCCACTTTGAGAGAGGCCGAGGACTTTCAGCCCGATGCCATTATGCTGGAAATGCAGAAACCTCCGTTTCCCATGCATCTTGTCTGGTTCCTCGTGACCGGACTTCTCGTGTTCATGATCGTCTGGGCATGTTTTGCAAAAGTCGACAAGATCGTTACCGCTGACGGAAAACTGGTGACAACGCGTCCGTCGATCACGATGAAGCCTTATGAGCGTACCGTGATCAAGACGGTCAACATCCGCCAGGGGCAGCGTGTCAAGGCGGGACAGGTCCTGTTTACCTTCGATACCGTCCTGACCAATGCCGACTATACAAAGCTCCTGGAACAGCGGCAGAGCTATCGTGCACAGCAGGCGCGTCTGCTTGCGGAGATGGGAGATTACAAGCTCAAACAGATTTACGATAAAAATCCCAATTCCGATGAGATTGCGCAAAACGGCATCTATCTTGCGCGCATGAAGTATTATCAGGAGAAACTGCGTTCCTACCAGGAAAGTCTTACCCGCTATGAAAAGACTCTTCAAGCGCTGAAGGAAAGCATGAAACGCTACGAGGACCGGAAAGACGCCCTCGGCAGAATCGAAAAAATGATGCGGGACCTTCATGAGAAGAAAGTTGTCAGCCTGAAGGATCTGCTCAGCACTCAGATTCAGTTCATTGAAATGGGAATTCAGATCGATCAGCAGAACGTGCAGATTGTGGAAAACACGCAGCAGATCCGCTCAATCGACGCGGAGCGCGAAGCGTTCATCAAGGACTGGTTCCGCCAGATCATGGAGGAAAAAGTCAACGTGGAGCGTGAGCTGATTTCCGTGGAAAAGGATCTGCCGAAAGCCAGTCGCCTGAACGCGCTTCAGGAGCTGCGTTCTCCCTGCGATGCGGTGGTGCATGAAATCGCTCCTTTCCAGGAAGGTTCCGCTGTCCGTGAAGCCGAAGCCCTTGTGACGCTGATTCCGCTGGATGTACCGCTGGAAGCCGAAGTCGATATTCCTGCAAAGGACATCGGCTGGGTGAAACTGAAAGATACTGCCCGCCTGAAGTTCGATGCCTTTCCCTTCCAGCAGTGCGGAACGCTGGAGGGTACGATCGTATATATTTCTCAGGACGCCTTTACGAAAGGTGTGACCTCTCAGGAGCAGACGGGAGGCACCGACGACGGCGGGGAGCCCACTCCGGCTTCCAAAGGAACGACTTACCTTGCCCGTATGAAAATATCCGGTTCCCTGAAGGGACGCGCCGCGAAAGTGAAACTTCTTCCCGGCATGCGTATAAAGGCGGAAATCAAGGTCGGCAAGAGAACGGTGATCAATTATCTGCTCAACCCGTTTGTCAAAGCGCTGGATGAATCGGTGCGGGAACCCTGACCGGGACAGCACAGATGGCGTCTTTGCACAGAACTGTTTACCTTGTTTTGCGTCATACGCCGTTTCAGGAATCGAGTCTTGTCATTTCCGGAATGACACCGGATCTGGGAAGACTCAATTTTATTGTCAAAGGGGCAAGACGGACCGGAAAAAAGAGGTTTCCTCAAATCGGCCTGTTTCGCGAGCTTGGAATTGAATTCCGAATGCCGGATGATCAGAATTCCCTCCTGACGTTGAGTCATATTGAACCGCTGCGGGATTTTGACCGCCTTGCTCTTCATACTGAAAACTACATTGCCGCCTGCGACTACGCCCGTTTTCTGCTTGCCAATGTCAAGCCGATGCTTCCCTCCGGGCAGACTTATGCCGCGCTGATAACAATGCTTCATGCTTTATGCGGCTCGGAGCGTCCGGAACCCTGGCTGACGCTCGCACAGCTGACGTTTCTGAACGAAGCCGGGCTTCTTCCCGAACCGGAAGGGGAACGGGAAGCCTCTCTTTTGAACGAGCTTCTCTCCGCGGCTCTCGGAGAGAAGGAGCTCCCGGATCTTTCAGAAGAATATATTCTGAAACTCTCCGGCTGGGCGAAGCGTCTGCTGCGCCACCACGGACTTCATTGACTGATATCCATAATCGGCACCCCCTATGGTCCGGCAGGGAAAACAGGCTCATCCTTCCATTCCTCCGGATGGGAGGAAAGAGGGGGAGCTGTGCCGTTGTCCGGAAAGCTCCCTCTGCGGGCCCTTACCATCCGGTCCAGCGGTAGATATCGTCGCCGTCGTTGCCGTCGTTGTAGTTGTCGACGTAGAGCAGATAGCGGTCCGCTGCATCGAATTCCGCCTGGAGGAGTGGAAGTCCGCGGATGCCTCCGAATCCGAAGTTGTCAAATACTCTCACCGCGATTGTGTTCTCCTCTCCGAAACGGACAAGCTCCTGTTTCACAGGATAGATCCTGGTCTTCGCATAGGGATTCGGGACGCGTTCGTCTGTAACACCGATTTCCTTTCCGTTGAAATACGTGATATCCATGTCGTCGACAATTCCCAGATTGAGGGTGATGGCATGACCTTTCCATTCTTTGGGAATGACGACTTTTGTCCGGTACCAGATCGCTCCGTTGGTGTTATTGAAGTAATCTCCCTGTGTCTGGAAGTAGGTTCCCACCGCGATCCGCCTCCATCTGGAATCGTCGAATTCCACTTTGTGCCAGTTTTGCAGGATTCCTTTGTTGCCGGGATCCTGGATGCGCGCATTTTCCTGTGCTCCGTTGGAATGTTTGAATTCGAATTCGGCTCTCCAGTTCGCGTCCACGGTGATCCGTGAGGCCATCGCCGCCTGGTTTTTCTGACGGAACACGTTTCGGTCCCGCGGAAAACTTCCGCCCAGATTGGTGAAAAGCTGGGAAAGGGTCCGGGTTACGCGCCACGTGGAAAAGCGGCGGTAGTCATATTTTTCCGCCTGGAGCATTGCGGGGAGGACCTGAAGAAATACCGCTTTCCCTTTACCGTGCTGCCAGAGTCCCAGCATTCCATTCGCGGCGATGGCAGTTTCCGGTCCGGAGGCCTCCAGCACGTCGCACTGGAAATCGCATTTCAGGAACAGGTCGGAAAGCGAGATCCCCCGCATGACGTCCCAGTCCGGTATTTCGGTGTTTTTCCCGATCGTTCCTTTTCTGACCGTGAAGCCCGGCAGTTGTTCTCCGGCTTTCCGGGGAAGTACCAGAATGTTTCCGCCTTTGGCAAGAAACGGTTTCAGCTGAGAAAAGTTGATTTCCGCATCGCGTCCGATGACAAGCAGAACGTCCGCCTCATCCGGAATCGCGTTTACACGAATGCAGTCCATCTGCATTTCCCGGAGCATTGAAAAATCCCTGTCGCCTCCGAAGTAGCAGGTTTTGCGCGCAGGGACGGGCGTCGCGGTCATGGTATTCCGGATGAGGTTAGCCAGGATGGTGTCGGCGGCCGGATCCGCTTCGCTCCGCGAAATGAAGTCCAGCGTGCAGAGGCGGATCACTCCTTTGCCAAGACGCAGTTCCAGAAGCGGAGAGTATGCAAGGGCAAATTCACATTCCAGCAGGGGAGTCCAGCCGGAAAGATGAGGCTTTTCCAGCGGAGACGAGGAGACCGATCCGACATTTCCCCAATGGAAGCCGTAACGATAGGGGCGCGCCCAGCGTTCCGGCGTGTCTTCGAGCCCGTAAGTCGTTGGAACGAAATCCGATGAACCGTTCCAGTCCCGCAGAGCGGAGGGCGTGAGATTTCCCGGGAACGACTCCTTTTTCCAGCCGGGAATGGGGAAGACCCTGCGCGACAGATGCGGCGCCACCCGGAAACCGAATCTTGTTTTGTAAATTTCCGGCGCACATCCGAGCAGCAGCGCTTTGCCGCCGCTGACGACGAACCGTTCCAGCTCCGGCCACGGAAACGCTGCATCCGACATGGCTTTCTCGCCGATGACCAGAACCTGACCTGTCTTCGCGGGAATTCCGTTTTCCCGGTCGATCCGGAATCCGAGCCCTGCGAGATGGTTCGCCGTTTTTCCTGCCGGATCATAAACGGAAATCCTTTTATCTCCCCGGACCGGCGGATAAATCGTGAATTCAAATTTGTCGCGGTGCGGTATTCCGCCGATTGTTCCGGAAATCGTAACATTGCCCGCGACTGGAGCCGCAACGTCCGGACACCGGAAGGAGAACGACCGGAAAACATTGGTTCCCGCCGCAGCCGTTCCGTTCAGCGTTCCTCCGGCAATGCGCCTGTTTTCCGTTCCGATGCGGATTTCGTATTGAAATCTGTATTCCGCATCCCGTCGCAGATCGTTGATGACCGCCAGTTGTTTTTCCACATCTGTTCCGCTGTAGAAATGATGGTGTTTTGCGGTGAAATCCGCCCGGCTTCCGGCAATCCAGGCAAGGGTGTCGGAATTGGTTTCGACAAGAGTTCTGCCCGGTTTTGTAATCGTTTCCGGATCGTAGATATTGTAATGACGGGCGGGCATCCGCGAAACAATGGGGCCTGCGCCTCCGGAACGATCGGTCCGGAGTTCCACAAATCCCTCCTGCGCTTCCCAGCCGTTTCCTTTTGCCCATGGGATCATTCCGCCTGTCACGCCCATGGCGCGCCAGCTCCGGTAGGAGTTCCGGATGAAGAGATCCACCAGATCCAGAAACACCGGATTGTTCTGCATGGAGGGGCGGCTGTGCCAGGACTGGTAGCGTCTGGTCGAGATCCACGAGCGGGGAACATCTTCCCGGTAGACCTCCCATTCCTGACGGTAGGCGGCGTCACCGAGATAGATTGCGCAGAATTCCGTCAGCATCGGTTCGGTCATGTGCACTCCTCCGGGGCCGCATTCGCGCCCGCGCATCAGGGAGAAACTGAGCGGACAGCCGAATTCAACCGACAGATACGGACGATCCCCTTTCCGCACATATTCGCTGAGCCACGCTTCCCTCTCCTGCAGCGGAATGAAGTTGAGATATACATTCTGCGTATGGACGTCGCCCACCGCTCCGGCGGAATGGCTGATCGCCGGACGGGTCGGGTCATGCTTCTTCATAACGCTCATGATGGCATTGCCGGAATCCAACAGCTTTTTGTAGTACGGCGACGGCGTTTTCTACAGCTCCGCTCCCTGACCGATCCTCCGGGGCGACAGCAGTATGCTGTTCCCGAAACGGTTGAAGCCGACATTCAGCATAACCACCGACGGATGATTGCGGAGTCCTTTCCAGTCCCGTACGAATTCCCGTTCCCATCCGGCGATTCTTTCCGGAGTCCCGACCTGTCCCCATGGAATAAAGGAGTCGAAGCCGACCATCGCCATGATAACCGGAATCCCCAGTTCATCGGCGCATGCCGCATATTCGGAACGGAATCCGAGGTTGCCGCTCTGATAAAAGTTTTCCGGTGCAATTTCAATCAGATTGAAGCCCGCGCGGATTTTGTCCCCGATGATTTTTTCCAGTGCTTCCGGCATTCCTCCCGACATGACGTTGTCGAGGCATGGGCGTCCACGGAAGATTTTTTCGTTCAGTATAAAGTTGCGCCCTTCGATCCGGAACTCCCGGAATCCGAACCGCTCCTTCATG
>CALXMJ010000385.1 GCA_944389445.1 uncultured Victivallales bacterium
ACAATGGAGAGCATTATGAACGAAAGCGAGGTATCCGCGATTCTGCATTCGATCCCGGAACGCGTGGGGAAAATCAGGAGCGAACTCGGCAAACGCATTTACGGACAGGACGAACTCATCCTGATGCTTCTTGCCGGGATCGCCGCTGGAGGGCACTGTCTGCTGACCGGAGTCCCGGGACTCGCCAAAACTCTGCTGGCGTCCTCCATTGCCGAAATCGCCGATCTGGAATTCAAACGGGTCCAGTTCACACCCGATATGATGCCGAGCGACATCACCGGAAGCGAAATTCTTGAAATCGACAAGGTTTCCGGCGAACGCGTCTTCAAGTTTGTCCGGGGCCCGATCTTCACCCAGCTTCTGCTCGCCGATGAGATCAACCGCACCACACCGAAAACGCAGTCCGCTTTGCTGGAGGGCATGCAGGAACACAGCGTGACCATCGCCGGAGTCACCCACCCGCTGGCGCGCCCGTTCTTCGTGCTGGCGACCCAGAATCCCATCGAACAGGAGGGAACCTACCCCCTGCCCGAAGCCCAGCTCGACCGCTTCATGTTCGGACTCGAAATCGGCTATCCCTCCAGCGAAGACGAACTGAAAATCATGCTGAACACCACAGCCGCTCCGCTTCCTCCGCTGGAAAAAGTGATTTCAGCGGAGGAACTGCTCCGGATGCAGGAAGCCATCCGCTTCATTCCGATCCCGGAATCGGTGGCGCAGTTTGCCACGCGGATCGTCCGGGCGACACGTCCGGCAAAAGAGAACACCTCTTCCACGGCATCGAAATACATCCGCTGGGGAGCGGGACCGCGTGCGGGACAGTGCCTCGCGCTTGCGGGAAAAGCCTTCGCCGCGTTCGATGGCCGTTTCAACGTCGCCAGAGAGGATATTCTCAAGGCTCTGGAACCGGTCATGCGCCACCGGGTCATCCTGAATTACCGCGCGGAGTCCGACAACCGTTCCATCCGCGACATTCTCGACGAGATCGCCTGGTCCGCAACCTGAGCGCAGCACAATGTCTGGTCGAAGCAAAATCGCCGATTATCTGGATGTGTCCCTGCTGGCACGTCTCCCGAATCTGGAATTCCGGGCAGGCTTTCTTGTCGACGGATTCCTCAGCGGAATGCACGCAAGTCCCTTCCGCGGCGGCAATGTCGAATTCAAAGAACACCGGAAATACCATCCCGGCGACGATATCTCCGATATCGACTGGAAAGCCTATGCGCGTACGGACCGTCTCCATATCCGCATTCATGAGGACGACACCAATCTGAACGCCCATATTCTTCTCGACCGCAGCGCCTCCATGAATTTCCGGGGACCTCTCGCAACCATGGACAAATGGGATTACGCCCGCTCCATTGCCGCGGCGCTCCTTCTGTTTCTTCTCCGGCAGAAAGACGCATCCGCCCTGACACTGGTCGGCGGGGATGCGGACTTCTCCGGCCCTCCCGCCACAACAGACCTCCATTTCCGGCGCCAGCTCGAACGTCTGGCTGTCAATGCCGACTCCCGGGAGTGCAACTGGAATTCCGCTCTGGCTGAGCTGGAAAAGGAAATCCGGCCGCGTTCCATCGTAATCCTGATCTCCGATTTCTACACGGAACCGCGCTCCCTTGCGGAACCGTTCGACCGCCTCCGCGCAAAGGCCTGCGAACTCCTCCTGTTCCATATCATCGACCCCGCCGAAACAGACTTCTCCGGAACGGAAACGCTTCTGCTCCAAGACAATGAAACAGGCGAACGCCTCGCCCTGACCCCGGAGCTGATCCGGGAGAACTACCGCGAACAGTTCCGCGAACACATAACGGCATTGACGGAACTCGTCCGTTCCCGCGCAGGCGACTATCTGATGCTGAAAACAGACCGCGTTCCCCTGGATCTTTTCGGCGCATACCTGAATCTTCGAGCAAAACGGAGAAAACGCAGATGAACGGTTTCGCATTCCCGGCATATCTTTCCGGATTCCTTCTGCTTCTGATTCCGATCATCCTGCATCTGATGAAACGGAAACCGGTCGTTCCGCAGCCTTATCCTTCCTTTTTCTTTCTGAAAAAAACAATCGTCCGCAAACAGAGGAGAAACAATCTGCGGAAATTTCTGATTCTTCTGTTCCGTTGTCTCGCATTTCTCTGCATTGCCTGCGCGTTCGCCTATCCATTTGTCTCCGACATCGCTCTGACTCCGAAGGATGCGACCATTCTTGTGCTGGACTCCTCGTTCAGCACAGGGGCCTCGCGTGCTCAGATGCGCTCCGCCCTGAAATCCGCTTTGTCGGACATCTCTCCGGAGCACCCGATGCTGATCGCCTCCGCCGCCGGGCGAATCCACTGGAGCGGAGATTTTTCCGCCGACCGCAACGCTCTCGAAACATGGGCGCTGAACCGGATGGATTCCTGCCAGACCAGCTCTTTCGCCACCATCTTCGCCATGGCTGACAGCCGGTTTCAGAACATTCAGGCGGAGCGGAAACATCTTGTCGTCATCACCGACCGTCAGGCGCTCCCCTGGGAGGGAGCCGCGCGCCCCGGCAAACTCCGCAATGTGTCAGACATTCGAATCGCGGGAGCGGAAGCCGGAAAAAAAACGCCGAACATCGCCGTCGTCCGCGCGGAACTCGCCGGAAACTACACGCACGCAGGACAGGATCTCCTGCTGAACACGGAAATCCATAATTTCAACACCGCGCCGGAACCGGTCTCCCTGACAGTGGAACTGGAGAAACACATCGTTCTGACCAAAGAAACCGTCATCCCCGCGCATGGATCGTTCCGCGAACAGTTCCGTCTGAAAAATCATGTTCCGATCTTCCGTCCGATTCCGGGAAAAATCCGCATCACCGCAAAGAACAACGCCATCTCCCTCGACGACACACGCTACTTCGCCGCCAATCCCGTCACGCCGCCGACCGTCTTTCTCACACCGCTCCCCGGACAGAATCCCCGGGAATTCATTCGAACCGCTCTGACCAGTCGGGGCGATACACTCGACTCCCTGGCTCCCGATCTCCATCCCCTGACTCCCGCCACCGCACGGAATGCCATCGAAAGCGACATACTCATCGTGGAAAACCCGAACGCGGTAAAAAACATGGAATCCATTCTGGATCAGCAGCTTGCATCCGGCGGAACCGCTGTGATCCTCTGGCGGAACTCTGAAAGAACACGCCTCCTCCTGAACCACTTCGGCTTCCACATCCGCAAAGCCGGACTCCGGGAAACCCATCGGCTGGAACTCATTGATTTTGAACACCCTCTCTTCAAAGACTACCTGAACATCAACGCGGGAAGCTGGTTCGACATCCTCTTCTTCAATGTTCCGCAGATCGTACCGCCGCAGAATGCGCGCATCATCGCGGCGTTCTCCGACCGGCATCCCGCACTCATGGAAGTCCCCCGCGGCAAAGGAAAATTGTTCGTTCTGGCGGTTCCGCCGGACCGCGATCACACAAACTGGCAGACCTTTGCCAACTTTCTTCCCTTCTGGCGGGAACTGATCCTTCAGGCGAACCGGAAAAGTACCATCCAGACCGAATTCACGGCAGACGGCTCCCCGCATCCCCTGCCGGGAGAAGTCGCCAGTCCGGAAACGGAGATCATCTCCGACGGCAGGACCTTCCGTCTCAATACTCCCGGCTGCTATCTCTGCGGCAAACTTCTTTATACGATCAATCCTCCGGCTAAAGAGTCCGACACGACTCCTCTGCCGGAAAACTTTGACCCGTCCACCCTGCTCAATCCCCAGGCCGCGCAGATTCTGAACCAGAATACCGCCGGAAAGACCGGAATTCTGAAAGCCGCGGCCGGAAAACATTCCCCCTGGAGGCTCATCCTCCTGACCGCCCTTCTCTGCTTCCTTGCTGAACTCGGACTTGCCAACAGGACGGTGCTCTGATGAAGACTTCCCGCGATCCCCTCTTCCACTCTCTTCTGCGCGAACACCGCGCAAAAGTCTGGCTGCCGCCCTGCGGGACAGTTCTTCTGGCAGCCCTTCTTTCCCTGACGGTACAGGGAATTCTGCTGCCGCGCCTGTTTCAGGGAAATCCGGCGAAACTCTTCCACACTCAGCTTGCCGCTGCACTCCTGTTGATTTCCGCCGGAATCATCTTCGCCGCGCTCCTCCTTCACCGGACCCGCAGATCCCCCGCCGCAACAGCAGCGGAACTGGACGCGGAAGCCCATGCGAAAAACCGTCTGGAAGCCGCATGGGAACTGCGGAATACGGATCATATCCTGAAGCACGACCTCATGCAGGATGCCCGCGACGCATACCGGGAATACCGCTTCTCCCGACGGCCGCTCGGACTCAATCTCTGTCTCGCAGGACTCTGTCTCCTCCTGGCCGGCAACCTCCTGCTTCTCGCGGAGAGCCGCGCCGGCGCAAACGCCGTCCGGCAAGAAAAATCCGGCAAACAGAAAACGGTCTTGCCCAATCCCGGACAACAGACAAAAAACAATCCTCCCGATGAACAATCCCATCCCGAAAAGATGGAACACGCTGCTCTCCTTCTCACTCTTCCCGAATCGGAACAGCGCGCAAAACCGCTTGATGAAATCGAATGGGAGGGAACAGGCAGTTCCGTCAACGGATTCACCAAACTCGTCCTCACGGTCTCCGTCAACGGCACGCAGAGATGCGAACTCAAGCCGGACACTCCGGCGGAACAACCGGGAGAAATCAAAACCGGGGGATTCCTTGCACTGGAAGATCTTGACGTAAAACCGTTCGATCTCGTCAGCATCCATCTGACCGGCATCACGCGCATTCATGGGAAAGCGACTGAAATTCTGAGCACGCCGCAGTTCATTGAAGTCCGTCCCTTCCGGGAGGACACTCTGGTTCTGAACGCGGATGCCGTTTCCGGTGAAACGGTCAGCCTTATCAATCTTTTCCTCGCCATCCAGATGGATCTGAACAAGGCGCTCTTCCGTATCCGGATTCTGCAAAAGCAATCCGCCGGACAGAAGAAGCAGCTCAAGGAGGCAATCCGCGGACTTGAGCAGGAACAGCAGAAACTTTCCTCCGATCTTGAACAATTCCTGAATTCGGAAGAAGCACGCAGAATTCCGGCAGACGCCGTCAACCATCTGGAAAAATCCCTCGAATCCATGAAAAAAAGCTGTCTTGAACTGAAAGGGAGTTTGCAACCATGAATCTGCATAATGCTTTCCTTATCCTCCTTTTCATTTCCGCCCTGTCTGCCGGAGCCGCACTCGACAAGGCATCCTCCGCCCAGCAGACTGCGATCAGCGAACTGGTCCAATCCCTTCAGAGCGCGAAAAAAGTCATACTGACGGGAAAGCGTTCCGCCTCCTCCGCCCAATCGGGTCAAAACCGGAACATCTTCAAAGACAAGCAGAAATTTATTCTGCCGGAAATGCCGCGCGAAAACAATTCCGAAGAACAGCTTCAGGTACAAATCCGGGAACAGCGGCAGCTTCTTGAACAGATGCGCAAAGCTCCGGCAGCCGATACCGCCGCGCAGGAACAGATGGCAAACAAACAGAAGGAAATTCAGGAAAACGTGCGGAAAACCGCCGGGACGCCCTCCCTGCCGCCTGGAACCGCTCAATCACTGAACCGGGCGCAAAACGCCATGAAGGAAAGCGGAAAAATGCTCCAGTCGGGACAGCCGTCAATGGCTCAGTCCGCGGCTCAGAAAGCTCTCTCCGACCTGAAGCAGGCGGAAAAAACAATTACAGATGACGCCGACCGCCGAATGCGCAATTCCCTCGCGGATGCCCAGAGAAAACTCGAACGTCTCTCCGAATCATCCCGCCGGGGAACCGCCACGCCGCAAACACCGGATTCTCTCCGCTCGCTCTCAGACAGACTTCTCAACGACGCCCTCGCCCAGCACAAAACCGGTCGCCAGTCCCATGCGCAGGATCTCGCCCGTCTCGCACAACAGATTCATAATGCGGCATCTTCCCGTGAAAAGACTCATTCTCTCGCCAATCTCATTGCAGAAATCCGGGAACTCCGCCTGAAAGGAAAAAATGAACAGAGACTTCTTGCGGAAAGCGCCGTCACGCTTCAAAAACTCGCGCAGGAACTCAAATACACCGCGAAACATCCGGAAAATTCCGCTGATTCCGAAAAGCGCCGTCTGCGGGACGATCTTCTCACGGAACTTGAGACGGTCGATCTCGCTCTCGGACGCATGGAACAGACTGGAGGAAAAACTCCCATCGCCACCGAAGCCGCGGCAACAGCGAAACGGATTGCCTCATCCTTTGCCGATCGTCCGGAAGATCAAGCCGGCGCATCCGTTCTGCCGCCATCCGCATCCGCGCTGAAACTTGCGGAAGATATCGGACATCTCTGCGCCGATATCCATCAGCTGCTCAACCGGCTCAAAACGACACAGAACGTCTATCGCTTCCAACCGGACGATGTTCCGGAAAAATACCGGAAGGATGTTGCAAAATACTTCGAACTTCTCTCCGAAACCAGACCGTCTCAACAGGAGAAACCGAATGAATAACACCATCACGGGATTCGCATGGGACTTCCCCGGAGGTATAACCGGACTCGCCGTCGCCGCCGTTCTCGGCCTGCTCCTGATCGTGCTCTCCTATCTCTTCACCCGAACCGGGATTTCCCCGTTCCGGCGCATCCTTTTCCTGCTGCTGCGGATTACGGCGTTCGCCGCACTTCTGTACTGTCTCTGCAATCCCCGTACCGTAACAAGACGGCAGGTCTCCGAAACCCGAACCCGCCGGATCGCCGTCTTTCTCGATGAATCCGGAAGCATGCGGAAACAAAACTACTGGAAGCGGAGCCGTCTTCAGGATGCTCTCCGTTTTCTGGAGGAAAACCATCTCCGGAATTCACCGGGCCGGGAGTTCCGCTTCTTCCGCTTCTCCGATTCCATCCGCGAAACTTCCGATCCGGCGGAAAGCACGAACGGGAAAACCGGAACCGGCACCAGACTCTTCCCCCTGATCTCGGAACAGACACCCGGACTCGAAGCGGAACAATTCAACGGAGTCATCTATCTGACGGACGGCATTGACACCTCCGGCACCGATGCGGATAAAGCGTTTTCCGCACTCGCCGCCTCCGGGATGAAGCATCTCTTTCTCCCGGCAACCACCCCGCAGACAGCTCCGCCCGCGTTCCTGCTGCGGAAAATCGAATCGCCGACACTGGCATTCGACGGTTCAGAGATCCCGTTTACCATTCTGCTTCAGCAGATTCATCCGCCGAAAAGCGCGGACCTTCGCCTGAAGCTCTATCGGAATCAGGAGAAACAGCCATTCCGCGAGTTCAAGATCCCCTCGGGAAACGGCATCCGGACCGTCAATCACCGTTTCGAAATCAAGGGTACCGGAACCGACACCTTCAAGGCGGAACTCCTCCTGAATGGAAAAACCGTCGATGAAAAAACCTGGTTTCTGAAAAAAGAGATCCGGCGCGCCACAACGAACATTCTCGTCTACAACGGCGCTCTGGAATACGGAAACCGCTTCCTGAAACATCTCTATCTCGACGATCCCGCCACAAAACTGGATATCGTATTCGCAAAGGATGTCCTTGCGGCAAAGGAGGGAACACGCAGAATCGATTTCACATCCCGGAAGGAACTCGGCGCATACGATGTAATCGTTCTCTTCAATTTGAACCGGCGGCAGATCACGGAACAGATGGAACGGGGACTGCGTGAATACGTCCGTTCAGGAGGCGGACTTTTTTTCATCACCGGCAATCCCATGATCGCGGCGGAATATGCTTCCTCCCCTCTCGAAAAACTGCTCCCGGTCCGATTCTCCGGAAGCGGAGACGGAGAAAAACGCTACGATGTCCGCACTGCCGCAATCGTCCGCCTTATCACGGCACGAAACCGGAAACCCACCAATTTCGACTCGGCTCTCCAGCGGAACAGCGAGATGAGATACAAACCTCATCCCCTTCATGATTTCCTCCTGACCGAAACCGGACGCGAAAGCCCCCTCTTCCGGCAGAAACAGAAAGACGGCACCATACGCCCGCTGATTCCCCGCTTCGAAGACTTTGCCTGCGTCGAAAGCGCAAAACCAGCCGCCAACGTGCTGGCGTATCATCTCGATGAGAAGAAAAAACGCCATATCCTGCTGGCATATCAGAACTTCGGACAGGGACGGAGCATGGTGCTCGCCACCGATCCCCTCTGGCGATGGAAACTGAAACTGCCGTCGTCCGACAACTCCTTCCAGATCTTCTGGAAAAATCTCTTCTCCTGGCTCGCTCTCGGACGCAGCAACCAGGCGTCATGGCAGATTCCGAATCACATCCTTGCCGCCGACTCCGAAATCGAATTCCACCTCTCCACCGGCGAACTCAATGCGGAAGCGGAGGAAATCGTCTGCCATCTGGAAAAATCCGGCGAAGAAACCAGCCTACCCCTTGTCAAAAAGAACGGGAAATTGTCCGCCATCTTCCGGACAGGGCCCGGCATCCATACAATCCGGGCGGAATATCAAGGGAAAACAATCGCGGAGGCGGTCTTCAAAACGGATCCGAAACCGCCTCGCGATCCGGAACTCTCTGACATGACCCCCGCGGTCGAAACACTCGAGCGTTTCGCCTCACTCCCGAACGTGGAACTGCATCCGATGGAGGGTTCTCTGGACCTGGACAGATATTTTCCCGCGGAACATCTGGAACTTGAGGAAACCTCCGCCCTGCCCTTATGGCACAAATTCTCCATCTACGCGCTGATTGTCCTTTGCTTCGGACTGGAACTGATCCTGCGGCGGACCGCTGGAAAACTGGTCTGAAGCCCCCTCAGTTGAACATGGAATAGATGTAGATATTGGCAGCCATCCGCAGAGCGAACTCACGCTGTTTCCGGCTGAAATGAAATCCGACCCAGCCGCAATGCAGATCGCTGGAATTCAGCAGCGCAACCAGACGCCCCTTGTACCACGCTCCCCACAGCCCGTTGTTGACCCCCTGAAGATGTTCCCAGCGCGTGATCCGGTAATAACAGGAAAACACCGGATGCACACTCACGGAAAGACGCTTCAACTCTATTCCCGGCAGAATCTCCCGCAAAACCGCAATCACACTGTCGAAAAACAGATCCTCCTTGACCTGGAACAGAGCGACACAGTCATCCACAAACAGAAACCCGCCCCGCAGAAGATACTCTTTCAGATTCGCCTTCTGCCGCGCGTTCAGATCCATTGCCCCCTTCCCGCTGACAAAGATCAGCGGAAAATCGGTCATCTGGTCGAGACGGTCGATATCGGCGATGTTCCATTCCAGCTTCATGTTCATCGTCGTGTTTTTCCGAAGCCAGTCGACGATAATCACATCCCCGGACGGATGG
>CALXMJ010000386.1 GCA_944389445.1 uncultured Victivallales bacterium
CAGAGCGGCTGATGCCTGCCGCGCAGTTGATGAAAAGGGTTCGAGTCGTATCAATATGTTTGAGAAAATCGGCGATTTTGCGGGCCATGGATTCATTGAACAGGATCAGAGTCCCGTCCGGATCGGAGGTTGCATCATCGAAACACAGTTTCAGAATATGGTCGCCGTCGATGGGAACGGCACATTTGTCATCCGGCTGGAACGAATTCCGGATCGTAATAAAATTATTTTCCTTCCAGAAATCCGAATCCGGCTGTTTGTAAAGAGGAACCGAACTTCCGTCACGGCAGGTTTCGTGATACCAGAGTTGTCCTACCACTCGTATTTTCATATTTCACCCTCCTTCGGGAACAATAGAATAGCACGAGCCGTCCGGATTTCAAGCGGATGCTGTCATTTTCATTTCCGGAGCAAAAAAAAGGAAAGGGGCTTGCGCCTCTTTCCTTGAATCGTCCTGGAGACGGATTATGCTTTTTCTTCTTTGGCGGGATCTTCCGTACGGATGTTTTCGCGATCCCTGTGGTCCTGCTTCTTCTCCAGATATTTGCGGGCCTGAACGCCTGCCTTGTCGAGGGCGTCGACAATGGATTTGTTCATATCGCCGAGCGTTTCGGCGGAGGCGGAGACCAGATAGTTTTTGATGGCGACTACGGCATCCGCTTTGTGTACATTTTTCTGAATGTCCAGAACAATCCTGACACTTGATATTTTGAGAGAAAGATCGTCCAGAGCCGCATGTGTCGCGTTTTCTGCTGTGACTTTGAGAGCTTCGCTCAGATCGAAATGGCGGGCGCTTACAATGATATCCATAGTAGCATCTCCTTTTTTAATGGTTTGACGGCCCCGCCGCTTGCGAGTTTCCGGCGGTTCCGCCTTTATCTCAAACCGGCTCGACGTGACACCGGTTTCCGCTGCTGTCAAAAGTATAGACGTGAATACGCATGATTCAAGTCTCAAAGCCAATAAAAAGCGAAATAAAATTCAATTTTTTTTCACCATTCCGGAAAAAACAGGGAAAAAAGAAGAAAAAGTTTGACAAAAACAGGATTTATGCTATATTCTTCAATTCTCATCGTGTTGAGAAAGCATTCCGTTCGCCCCTGACTGCTTGACGCGGCGGAATGCCGGAAGTTCCAAAAACAGATAAATCGAAAGGAAACGGGATGAAACAAGCTCAAGCCAAACACAAACTTTGCAGACGCCTCGGCTACTGCGTCTGGAACATGCCGAAGTGCCCGAGCGCGAAGAGACCTTACGCCGCCGGACTCCAGGGCAAAAACGCCAAGAAGAAAAAACTTTCCACCTATGGTGTCATGATGCAGGAAAAACAGAAACTCAAAGCTCATTATGCTTTGACGGAAAGCCAGCTGCGCAAAATCTTCCTCGTTGCAAAACGCAAAGAGGGCAGAACAAACGAAATCCTGATGCAGCACATCGAACTCAGACTTGACGCGGCCGTCTATCATTCCGGATTCGCCCCCACGATTTTTGCTGCAAAGCAGTTTGTTTCCCACAGACATATCCTTGTCGACGGCAAGATTGTCGACCGTCCTTCCTACAGACTGAAACCGGGTCAGGTCCTTTCCATCAACGCGGAGAAATCCCCGAAGATCGCCGAGATCGCCCGCGATGTCAACTCCACGATTCCTCCGTATTTCGAGACCAACAAGGAGCAGCTCAAGGTCACGGTTCTCCGCGAACCCATGATCGAAGAGATTCCTGTCCAGGTCGAAGCGATGCGCGTCGTCGAGTACTACGCAAGATAATCGCCCTTCGCCAAGGACGAATAAAAAGAATCCCGCACCATCTCGATGCGGGATTTTTTTGCCTTGAAAACGGTTCTCCGGACAAAATGCAGCGGCGGGTCCTTCTTTTGCCGTCTGACGGAACGGCGACCCGCGGCAGCTTCTGCGTTCCATGCCGCGGAAATGATTTTGTATCAGAGACCTGTCCGGCAGGAGAGACAGAAGGTAAAGAGTCCTGAATCATCAAAATATTCCAGAGAGGTCGTATCCAGAACGATACGTCCTTTCCATGCCGAAATCCCGGAGGGTATTTCCCAGACTTGATCCTGAAAACGGATCCGGTGATTTGCGGAATCGAAGAAGAGTTCTCCGTCGGGGAGGGTGATTTTCCCGGATGCGGAGGCCTCGAACGGTTCGCTCGTCCCGCATTGCCGGAAGGGAGCGGCGCGGAGAAGACCATTCCGGAGCGTGAGGCGCATCGGCGTGCTCATGATCCCGTTGTAGGTTCTGGGGAAGAGATGAGGCATGCGCAGCCAGGCGATGTAAATCGTGTCGTTCCCGGGGGCGTTGGCGAAGCATTGTCCGGCATAGGCGTTCCCGCAGAGAAAACGGCGCGATTCGCTTTCAAAGGTGATGCGTCCGCGGGAAATGCGGCCGACGCGATAGAAGCCGTTTGCTTCCGAAAAGACCCATTTCCAGGTGCCGTCCGCCTCATCGAACATTCTCCGGAGGAGCGGACACTCTCTTCCGTTTTCGATTCTGTATGTATCCGTGACGGTCCAGTCGATAAGATTCCGGGATTCCAGAAGCAGGAAGTCCCGTTTCGTTTCATCGCCGAGATAGAGAGCCATTCTCCAGCATTCTTCGTCCGGATCGTGGACAACTGCCGGATCCCGGTCGCAATGCCCGCTGAATGATGGCAGGATCGGATTCTTTTCATATTTCCGGAAGGTCCGTCCACCATCTGTGCTGAACGCTATGTTTTGCGAAGAGCCCTCGGTATAGAATGCGTTGGTGTAGAAAAGCAGGATGGCGTTTTTCCCGAATCCGGCAGCGTTTTCCGTGTCGATTGCCGCAGAGCCGGAATACATGGTCCCGAAGGAATCCGGATAGAGTGTGATTTCCTTCTCTTCCCAATGGATCAGGTCGGAGCTGACCGCGTGTTTCCAATGCATGTTGCCCCATTTCGTGCTGAACGGGTTGTACTGGAAAAAGAGATGCCATTCTCCGTTCAGGTAAAACAGTCCGTTCGGATCGTTGAGCCATCCGCATGCGGGAGCAAAGTGAAATTGCGGACGAAGCGTTTCCTGCGGGAGCGCGGCGGCGGATGCATCGGCATGATCTTTCCAGGAAATGCAGCGGAACAGGGCTTCTTCCGATTCAATGGTTGTCTGTTCCGGCGGAAAAGGCAGGGGGTATTCCGCGTAGAAATCCGGCGTGACTCCCTGTGCCGCAGGAATATCCAGTTTCAGAAAATCCTTTCCGGAGCGAATGAGTGCGGAAAGTGGTTCGGCATCCCGGCTGACAGGGATGCGCAGAATGGATTTTTGTGCCGCATGTTCAATCATTTTCAGTGGCGTCCTCTTGTTTTTATTTCTGCTATTATATACCGGATTGCAGGGTTTGTCAACAGAAAGATGGAGAAAACCGGGTCTCCCGGATCCTCCTGCTGAGAAGGATGGCGGCGTGGGAATGCTGTATGGATTCAGGGCTGCTTCTTTCGCTGCCGGGGAACCGGGCGGTCGGTAATGACATTGAAATATGCCTCATTTGTTTTCCGGTATTTTTCCTCCGGGAAAAACGGTCTCTTTCCGGGGGAATGAAGCTGCCAGCCGGAGAATTCCCGGGAGAATTCCCGTTCCCGTTTCCTGTGCCAGACTCGAATCCTTCCGGAATGGAGTTCAAAGGGCGTTCCGTTAAGCGAGTCTTTAGGGGCATCCGGAGGGAGGACATGCGGTATACCGGTCCGGCGGTGACGCAGTTCCATTTCCAGCGCCGTATGGCAGATGCGCAGGCCTGTGACGGTGAATTCCATCTGACAGACAAATTTCGGCCAGTCGGAGAAGAGTTCCAGATACGGAAAGAACGGACGTGATTGTTTAAATTCCCGCTTCAGCGTCTCGAATTCCGCGCGGCGGCGGAAGAGTTCCTGCGGCGAGGAGAGATATTCCAGATATCTGCGTTGTTTCCGCAGATATTCTCCGAGTCTCCGGCGGTTGCCGAGTCGGAGTCCCGTGAGAAACAGATGGTTCATCGGGGTTTTGCCTGCGAACGCCCGGAAGCTTTTTTTCTGCTGGAGGGACTCCTCCGGATCATGCGTGAACCAGATGTCAAGCCAGTTGTATCCGAATGTTTCCCAGGTGTTTGTCTGGAACGCCGTTTCGAGGCGGATGGCATTCGCCGCGGAGAGCCGGAACTTTTGTTCCAGTCCCCGGAGCATGGAGAGTATTTCCTCCAAATCGCCGTCGGTCAGAACATTCAGTCCGATCAGCCGTGCAATGGTCTCAAAGCGGATTTGTTCGCAGGAAAATCCGATCAGTGCTCCGAGAACATTTCCGTTCGGTTCGGCTGCCTCCCGAATGCGGTGAAAGAGGCGCAGCAGACGCATCGTTTCGTTCCGGTCGCCCTGTTCGGCAGCGTTGAGAATGCGGAGCTGGTAAAGCCGTGTCATGATACGGAGTGCGGAAAAAGGATTGATTCCGTATTCCAGCATCAGGATTCCTTTCGGTTTTCCGGCGTACCGCAGGGGTTGTCCAGAGGCGGCCAGACGGTCGATCGCGGAAAAGAGTTCCCGCGCTTCCTTCGAGTCCAGAAATGCGCGCCGTTCTGCGCGTTGTTCCGAGGAATCCAGCAGATCGGATACGACATCGCTGGTCCAGCGGTTCAGTGATTCCTTCTCTTCGTACAGCTTGTCCGCAAGTTTCGGGAATTCGGCATTCGGAGCTTCCCCGCCGTTCATCAGATGGCGAATTTCCTGCTGTGAGAACGGGATTCCCAGCTTCCGGCACTCCGCACGTTCCGAGTCAAGGACCTTTGACGCGGCGGAGAATTCGATCCACAGCCATCCGCCGAATCCCGCCCAGCAGAGTGCCGCGCCAAGCGCGTACAGACATGTTTTCCGGGAAAGGAAAATCCCTGGAGACGTTTCAAAGAGAAAATCGTCAATGGCACGGAAACAACCATCAGAATCAGTCCAGCGTTTCCGCTCAGGAATCCCTGTGTCAGCCAGATTCCCCACGCCGCCAGAGCGCAGATGCTTGCCAGCGCGGTCAGAACAGCAAAATACGGATCGTGCTTTTCCCTGCCGATCCGGATCGCCAGCGGCGTCAGAAAGAAATGCTTCAGAATCGGAAGCACCGCCAGCAGAGCCGCGAAGCGGAAACGGTGCGGAAGACGTTCTTTCCAGGCAGACAGGAAAAGATGAGACTGCTCATTGTCCACAGGAAGACAGACATGAAGAAGAATGGCGGTGCAGAGGAACGGCGCCATAAACTGAAACAGCATTGTCCAGACATTCTCTCCTGCGATCACGAGGAAAATTCCGGGAAGAGCAGCCGCTGCGATGAGGAATCCCGCCGCAGTGAAGGTATACTGCGCCATTCGATTGAAGCTTTCCGGGGGGTGGAAGGGGAACTTTCCGGCGTCTGTCCGGACCGATCTGGTTGAAACGAATTTTTTTCCAGTCGATCTCCATGGAGCGTTTCCCGAATCCGATGGCGGGGGAAAAAACAGGCGCGGCGGAAGTTTTCTTCCGCGCGCGCCGTCATGGAGTGTATTATTTGTAGTTGTCGCCGTAGCCGTAGTGCTCGACGATATAGTCGACATCCTTGTCGCCGCGTCCGCTGCAGCAGACGAGGATGGCGCCTGTGCCCATCTCTTTCGCCTTTTTCATGGCGAAGGCGATGGCATGGGAGGATTCCAGCGCGGGAATGATGCCTTCATAGCGCGAGAGCTTGAAGAAGGCGTCGACGGCCTCCTCATCGGTTGCCGTGACATATTGTACGCGGCCGATGTCTTTCCAGAACGCGTGTTCCGGCCCGACGGAAGGATAGTCAAGTCCGCTCGCAATGGAGTAGACCGGATCGGGATTTCCCTCTTCATCTTCCAGCACATAGCTGTCGAATCCGTGGAGTGTTCCTTTTTTGCCATAGCAGAGAGTTGCCGCATGCTGTCCCTTTTCCGGACCTCTCCCGAGGGGTTCTACGCCGTAGATATCCACAGGATCGTTCAGGAAGGCGGAGAACATGCCGGCGGAGTTGCTTCCGCCGCCGACGCAGGCACAGACCGCGTCGGGCAGGATTCCGGTCATCTCCTTGAACTGTTCGCGGGCTTCAATGCCGACACACATCTGGAAATCGCGGACCATCAGCGGGAAGGGGTGGGGTCCGAGCGCGGAGCCGATGCAGTAAATGGAATCCTCGTAGGAGGCAAGATAGGATTCGAATGCGGAATCGACCGCTTCCTTCAGCGCCTGAAGTCCGCGTGTGACGGGCACGCCTTTCGCTCCGATGATTTTCATGCGCGTGACATTCGGCGCCTGTTTCGCGATATCGACCGCGCCCATGTGGATTTCACATTCGAGCCCGAAGTAGGCTGCCGCGGTTGCAAGTGCCACTCCGTGCTGTCCGGCTCCCGTTTCCGCAATGAGTTTTTTCTTGCCGAGGAATTTTGCCAGCAGACCTTCCCCCATGCAGTGATTGAGTTTATGGGCTCCGGTGTGGTTGAGATCCTCGCGTTTCAGGTAGATCTCGCAGTTGCCGATCTTGCGGGAAAGGCGGTTGCAGTGATAGACCGGGGTCGGACGTCCCTGGAACTCGCGGCGGATGCGGCGGAGCTCGTTGATGAATTCCGCCGAATGGCAGATCGACTGATAAGCATCGGCGATTTCCCGGAACGGTTTTTCCAGTTCGGGGGGCACGTGACGGCCGCCGAATTCTCCGAAGCGTCCGTTCTGATCCGGGTAGTCTCTGAAGTAGCGTGAAAAGTCCATGGTTGAAATCCTCTTTTTTATGCGGGGGAATGTTCTCCCGCCTGGTTATGGTTGATGAGTTTTTCCGCGCCGGTTTCCGCAAGGAACTGTTTCATTTCCAGGACTCGTTTCTGCTTGCGCGCGATTTCCGCGGCAAAAACGAGAAAATGGGTTTCCAGCGAAATTTCCGGCCCGGTGACAATGCGTGATGTATCTCTGCTGAGAACCGCGTCGATAAACGCGGCGATCAGATTGAAATCTCCGCCTCCGTGATGGTCCGGGACCTGCGGGGGAGGTATTTCAACATTTTCGGTTTGCCCGGTCAGATAGGAGTAGTAGAAAAGTTTCTCTCCGTCGCCGAACAGCTCTCCGAGCGAGCCGAAGACCGTGGTCCGGCGATCCCCGTATTTCGAGCATCCGGCAAGCGTGAAGACCGCGGTTGCCCCGTTTTCAAATTCGATGTTGACCACCTGATGATCGGCAACGTCGTTGTCGCAGGCGAAGACGCATCGTCCGTAGGGGCCGGTGCGGAGGCTTTTCAGCATATTTTCTTCCGTCGCTTCGCCGACCACCGACTCCACATACGCTCCGATGTTTCCCGAACGTATGCGTCCCAGATAGAAGCGCGGTGCGGAATAGGGACAGCCCGCCTCGATTTTACAGTCGAGACAGCGGTCCGCCGCCCCTTCCGGCTGATTCTCCTTTTTGAAAAACATCAGCGAGCCGAACGAGGAAACCCTTGCGGGCAGGGAGTTGACAATATAGCAGATCCAGTCGAGATCGTGGATCGACTTTGCCAGAAGCACCGAGGAGGATTCCTCCTCTCTTCTCCAGTTGCCGCGGACATAGGAGTGCGCAAAGCGCCAGTGTCCGACCGGCTCCAGATGCTGAACCGACATCACCTTGCCGATTTTTCCCGCATCAATAAGCGCTTTCAGCTTCCGGGTGAAATTGGTATAGCGGAGTACATGGCAGACGGACAGGATGATGTTGTTGCGTTCCGCTGCCGCGATCAGATCCCGGCAGCCAGCCAGATCCGGAGCAAGGGGTTTTTCGATCAGGATGTCGTATTTTTTAGCGGCGAATGCAACCGCGGGCTCCAGATGCATCCGGTCCTGCGTGGTGATGACGACCGCGTCCGCAAATTTCGGGCGTGCCGCCAGTTCCCGCCAGTCGGAGCAGATGTTCTCCCGGGGAATATTGTGCATGGAGGCGATCCGGTTCCGGAAGAAATCGCGCGGTTCCGCGATTCCTGCGACTTCCGCCCGATCGGCGAGTTCCCGCAGATGACGTGCATAAATTGTGCCGCGTCCGCCTCCGCCGATGATAATCACTGATGCTTTTTTCATTCTTTCCCTTACGATTGTTCCCGTTGAAAAGATACGGGTTAATATATTGACTTTGCCGGTCGGTTCAAGTCTGAAAAAGATTTTTCATCCATCTTTCCTCTTTTACGACAGGAAATATTCCGTCATTTCAAGATAATATAAACGGCAGCGCGGGCGCTTCAAGATGGATGTCCCATACAATATGTGATTGTATCTCCGCAGTTTGTGATAATTTTCCGGGATTCCAGCGGATGATGGCGGGAAAAATCTCTGCGGAAGTGCAGAAGAACAGAGAGGAAAAAACAGAACGGCACGGCAGAGGGACCCATGCCGCGCCGTTTTTCAGCAGATTCCGTCCGTCTGCTATTTGACCATATTTTCCCGGTCCCGCTTGTAAGTGGAGCTGGAAGGAAGGCTCTTTTCGATGGACTTTTTGGTATCCTTCACATTTTTCTTGACCTTCCGTTCCGTTTTTTTGACAAAGCGGTTTACATCATCCTTGTTCTGTGTGTAGTAGTAATATCCGGCTGCGGCGGCCGCAATGAGGATGACAATGACAATCAGGGTCCGTTTTTTGCCTTTGGCATCGACTTTTCGTTTGTTTTCCAGAACATCGTTGACACGTCCGACGGAATTCATTGCGTTGTCGGCACAGGTTTCGGAACAGTAGTTCGATCCGTTTCTGGAGACGATGCAGCGTTCGCAGATCGGTTTCCCGCAGGTTGCGCAGCGGGTGACGGCCGGGGTGTCCGGGTGGTTCAGACAAACACTTTCAGAAATATCCGCCATGTTGGAACTCCTTTCGTTTGCGGCGTCGGCGGGGGATCCCCCGACGGCTCGTTTTTAGTATAACCGCTCTTTTCCGGTTTTGCAATCGCAGTTTTCAGGAAAAGAAACTCTTTCCCTGAATTTTTACGGATTTTCCGTTTGGAGGAATCCTCCCGGAAAAAAACGTCCCCGTGCCGGATGCTGTTTTCCGGAACGGGGAACGAGGTGATCCGGCGCAGAAGCACCGTGTTATTTTCCGAGCACCTGATTGATTCGTTTATATCCGATGGTGAGCGGAGCGCCGTGGCCGGCGGTCGGAGTCGTCTGGATATACTTTTTCGTTTTTGCCGGAAGATTGTTGAACGCAGCGTAGACCGAGGTCGGCGGACAGACGAAATCCACGAATCCGGTTCCCGTGTAGGTTTCACATTTGATGCGTTTTGCAAAATAATTGTGGTCGAAATATCCGCTTGCCTTGATGACCTGCTGATTTGCCGGGGTTGTCTTTGCGCTGTTCATGAGCTGAGGCCAGCCGGGTCTGCGTCCTGCAAGACGTCCGGCATGGTCGCCGATGGCGGGGACGTTGGCGACGCAGAGAGTGACCTGCGGATCCAGCGCAGCTGCAACGAGAGCCTGTCCGCCGCCCTGGCTCCCGCCAGTGACGATGAGAACCTTGCCGTTCCATTCCGGCAGAGTTTTCACATAGTCCAGAGCGCGCATGACGCGGAGGAACATATCCTTGAAATAGAACTGGTCGCGGCTGTTCTTGTTCCGGTGCGAATATCCTTTGAGTTCTCCTTTGTTGAGATCGGCATAGAACTGTTTCGGCTGTCCGTTGGGGATGCCGTGCGCATTCACATCGAATGCGATTGCTTTCTGCCCGTATCCGAACTGTTTATTGGCACTGCGGACTCCGGCTCCATGATAGCAGACTATAGCGGGAAGGGAGCCCTTCTTCGCATTTTTCGGGAGGACCAGATATCCGGAAACCGGTTTGGCTCCGGCACAGTCCACTTGCACATCGTAACAATCAACTTTGTTCTGGAGATTTTTCGGGACTTCCACTTTTGTCCGGGTCGCTTTGACGGGAACCCTGTTCAGCGCTTCCCGCTGGGATTTCCAGAAAAGATCGAAATCTGCCGGTTCCGCGGCGGATTCCCGGACTTCCTCAGGCGCGACCATGGCCCCGATTGTGACTTTCAGATTCCTGTTCCTGGCATTCGGATTTTTTATGATTTTTCCATCCTTGTCATGAGCTGTTGCTTCAATGGCGAACCATGCAGGCTTGTCGGATTTCTTTGAAACGGTGAGAGGCTTGTCTGCGGGAACGGTGATCCATTTTCCCCAGTCGCCGTTTTCGGCAACGCGATATTTGAGTGTCGCATCGGAGACGGCGGCGCCATCCTTCAGGAGCTTCACGGTAAAGACAACATTTTCTCCTTTCTTATAGATGGCTTTGGGGTTGCTGGT
Organism: uncultured Victivallales bacterium; assembly: GCA_944389445.1. Lineage (GTDB taxonomy): Bacteria > Verrucomicrobiota > Lentisphaeria > Victivallales > UBA1829 > UBA1829. Next base: position 10,281 of record CALXMJ010000386.1, read on the forward strand.
GACCGCTGTGAATGACCAGCTGTTTTTCTGCTGGTTTCCTTTTGTGTTTTTTTCGGTTCCCGGCTGTTTTTTCGCCTGTTTTTTGACAGGTTCCGCCTGTTTTTTTGTTTCAGGCTTAGCGGTCTGTTCCGTCTTTTTCACTTCAGCCGGAGGGAGTTCCTTTGCATGACAGTGACAACCTGCTGAGAGTACCGTTAACGTTCCGGCAATCGCGGAAATGACCGCTGCCGACATCAGTTTCCTTGTTTTTGTGTGCATGAAAACCTCTTTTGTCTTGTTTGCAATCTTTTATAAACGGGTCTGAAGTAAAGAATAGCATGCGTAAGGAGGATTTCAATGGTTTGCAGAATGGAAAAGGTGGTTTTTTCAGGAAAAATACAAAAATATCAGAAAAAAGATTTGACTTTTCCGAAAAATGGAATAATGTAAGCAACTCAACGAACTGGAGGCGTAGCTCAATTGGTTAGAGTGCCACCCTGTCACGGTGGATGTTGCGGGTTCGAGTCCCGTCGCTTCCGCCAGTTTGATTGATGATTCGCAGAAATGCGGAGGCGTAGCTCAATTGGTTAGAGTGCCACCCTGTCACGGTGGATGTTGCGGGTTCGAGTCCCGTCGCTTCCGCCACTTTTCCTCTTTGCAACTTCTCTCCGGTCTTTTTTCGTAGATTCGTGTGACTGCTGATCTTGTTTTCAGAGAAATCATGCTTTCTCCTGAAAATCCCGGAATCGGGAAATGCATTTCCGCATGGAGCCTGCTTGTCAAATTCATGATTTCTTCCCCTCTGTTTGCAGATGCCCTCTTGACTTTTTTTTAAAATGAAGTATAATATATGCACAGATAATTCCAGTGGAGCCCGATATGATCCCGAATGTTACGGAAAAGAAAAAGGAGCGCAAGCGGCGCCTGACCGCGCCGGAAGTTCTTGCAATGCAGAAACTGTGTCACGAGCGGATCATTTCCGATATTCATGCGAACAAGACTTCTCCGGGAATGCCTCTTCCCGGCATCCGGATTCTCAGCAGGCAGTACAATATTCCGCTGAGCGTGGTCCGCAGCACTCTTGACAACCTGAAAACGGAAGGAATTATCGAATCTGTTCCGCGGGAGGGGGTGAAATTGCGCTCCGTTCCTGACCTGCCCGCTTCGCTGAAAGGAAAACGGTTTGCCATTATCGCCAATCTGAACGAAGATAATCCCAGACATATTTTGAATCCCCCGATCCAGCTTGCGAACAGCATTGAACCGATCCTGAACGAGCAGGGCGGACAACTGTTTTTTATCAATTACTGGCGGTTCAGAAGCTGTGAAAAGATTCTGGAACTCATTGATTCCCAGTCAATTGATGCGATTTTTTATATGGAGCCTCTTCCGGGCGAGGCGGGGTTCCTGAGAAAAATCCGCGCCAGAGGCATTCCGATTGTTTCATTTGTGCCGGGTGCCAAAGGGGTGGACAGCGTGGATTTCGATCAGGAGGAGATCGGGCGCCTTCAGGCGGAGCATCTGATCGGACTCGGTCATCGGAGAATCGCAGTCTTCTATTTCCCGGAAAAAAACTGGTCCGTTGCGCGGACGCAGGGGACTGCAAAGGAGTTCCGGCGGTGCGGGATGCCCGGTCCGGATCTCTTTGAATTCCATTTCGAGCGCGACGACTCTGACGGTTCCATTCTTCGCCTTCTTCCGGAGATTGCAGGGAAATATTCCGCAGTCATCGCGACCAACGACATCATGGCAGAGCGGATTCTGGAGGCATCGGAGCGTCTGGGGCTTTCCGTCCCGAAGGATTTTTCCCTGATCGGCGCCGACAATCTGGAATTCGCTGTTCTGCATAATCTTACAACGGTGCATCTTTCCCAGATCAATCTCGGGAATGCCGCATTTGAACTGCTGAAAAAACGCATTCTCTTGCCGGACCCGCTTTCCCGCTGTGAAAAGATCCGAATCCAATGCGCCATATTCCGGCGCAATACAACAAAGCCAATATCAGAGTCTGAAAAGGAGCAGGTGTCATGAAAGAAAGGAAAACGGCGGCCGCGGCAGCTCATGCGCGGGGATGGTTTTTTACATTAATAGAACTGCTTGTCGTCATAGAAATCATTGCAATTTTAGCTTCGCTTCTGCTGCCGGCGCTGAACAGTGCCAGGGAGAAGGGGAGAAGCGTCACCTGCCTCAACCATCTCCGCCAGCAGGGAACGGCATTCCTGATGTATCTCTCCAATTCGGATGGCTGGATGATGCGGGTGCAGGATGATCTCGGCGACGGAGCCGGATCAATGCCGTGGACCTATCAGCTGGCAAAACACATGGGGATCGACAAAAAACTGCGCTGGACTCCCGGGCTTGGCGTTGCGGAAAAAAGGTTCGGTATTTTTGGCTGTCCCTCCAACACGAAAATGCTGAATCCGGGATATGCCGGCGATGGAGAGGAATTTTCCAGCTACGGCGCCAACGGGCATAATACCCAGTCCGGCAGTCAAGGTCCCATTTATGGACAGGGGCGTCCGTTCGGGAATAAATCGGAGAAATGGCACTCTCCTTCGAAATTGTTTCTTACCATGGATATGTCCTACTATGTCTGGGCGAACACCCGTCAGAACAATGCCGGGGAGAAGGTCCGTTTTGCCCACCTTCTGCGCGCCAACGTCCTTTTTGCCGACGGTCATACCGGGAATGGAAAATTCTTTGAATCCAAAGGCACCTGGTATTCCGGATCAGAGCTTCCCAACGCCTCCAACTATTCCAACGGCAGCTTCTTCTATTGCGAAAGATAATAATATCCGGAGAGAATCAGATGAAAACATTCCCAAAACGCTGGTTCCTGATTTTCGGGACCGCATGCACTCTTTTGATGTTCCCGCTTGCGGCAGAGACCGTCAGTCTGCGGGGATACGGCTCTGTTCAGGCATCCTTCGGTTCGAACCGGGCGGAATTTCTCTGCGAGTCATCGGAAAAAGCCGATATTCTTTTTGCAAAATTGAACCGGGATCTTGCAGGACTCGGGGCGCTTCCGGCGGAGCGGATCGAGCTTGCTCTGCCGTCCGGAAAAATTCCGGCTTTCCGGTTTGCTTCCGGACGCTGTGCGGTTGTCGGGCGGCGGGGGAATGTCGTGGTTGTGCTTGATGCGGATTCCTCTAAGACGCTGGAAACACAGTTGCTGCGAACGGATCTGAAGTTTCCATCTGTTCGTCCTTATCCCGGATATCTGGATTATTACGATCTGCGGGCTCTGAAGTTCTACAAATCGCCGATGCGTTCCCTGCTCGGTCTTGGTTTGGAAAAGCACTGGCCGTTTGCCAAAAAATTCGGAATAGAGGGATTTGTGACACATGGACTTTCCATTGCTGAGACGAAAGGGCCGGGATTGATCCCGTTTCTGCCGTTTGATTATGAATTGGAGGCAGCACGGAAAGCTGATGGAATTCTGACGCTTTGTCCCACGTTCGGCGGAGAGCTGCCGCTCTGGATTTTTAACCGGAATCCGGAAAAGACCGCGAAACCGCAGAGATCCACAATCGTTACCAACTGGATTCCGGGGGTGGATGGCATGTTCTTTGACAATGACGGTCCCGGATTTCCTCCGGAAACTTCTCCTGTTCTTGCGTTCCAGAAGCAGGTGATGGAACATTATGTCAATCATCCCGCGCTCGGCGGCTGGCAGCTCTACTGCGGGAAACCGATTGGCGATCAGCTCAGCATGGGGATGTTCGGCGTGCTCTGGGATGCCTCGGAAGAGGGGCTTCAGGCTCAGATCGAATGGCTGAAACGTCATTACACCCTCCGTGAGCTTTCTCTGCGGTGGACCGGAAAGCCGAACGCCTATCGTTCCTGGAATGAGGTAAAACCGGTCCAGCTCATGGATCTGATCGGCGGCGACTGGGAGGAGAACCGTCTCCTGCTGAGTGATCGGACCTGGTTCTGGCGGAAAACTCCGAAAAACGGCCGGGAACTTCCCCCGCCGGAAGACGGCTCTGCATGGGTTCCGGTTACGATGGCTCCTTCGCATCGCTGCAATTTCATTGACAGCGGATCCGGGTATTACAAGCTCACGCTTCCCAGAACTTCCTGGATTCTGGAACGGAAAAACAGAGTCCTTTATCTGAAGGCCGCCGTTCACACTTATGATGCGAATCGGCTGACCGCCTGGATCAACGGAAAGAAATTTCAGACGGAACCGGCCTATTCTCCTGCGACGAAACAACTTGGATTCCAGCTGCCCGGGGGAACTCTGAAAGGGGATGGAAGCGACGTTATCGTGATCCAGACCCCGGACGGACGCAGCGATGGGAGAATTCACGGGCCGATTTGTCTCTCGGAACTTCCCGCGCGGAACTATCCCTATCCGGATCCGCATATCAACGCCCGCTATGTGGATTCCCTGCGCTTTCAGACGGATCGGATTGTGGAGAGAAACCGGGCAATGTTTTCCGTTGCCCGGGCGATTGACCGGAACCGTCCGATGTCGCTTTCCGGTGCGGACACTCCGATCATGACGGCGCTCGCGCCGTTTTTCGGCGAGCAGGGCATCGCGATGCAGAGCACCTCCACGGACGGATTCTTTTATCCGGCGCTTCCCGATCGCGGACAGCAGTACGGATTCTATTTCATCGGCGAGCCCAGCGGACCGGTAACGACGACGGATCGTTTTGACCGTAATTTTGGAATTCTTTTTTTTCATGGCTGTTCTGCGACTTCGATTTTTATGGATATTGAACAGTATATGAAGTTTGAATCGGAGAAGGGGCATCTGACCAAACGGGCGTCGCTGATTCGTCTGATTGGGCGCTATCTTCTGGAGCAGCCGAAAATCGGACTTCTTGGGACCACCGACAGTTTCCTTCTCGGATCCTCTGCCCCGTGGAACTGGAATATCGGCCGCGGCGAGATTCAGTCCGCTCATTTCGAAGCCGCCATGATGACCGAACAGGAACTCGAAAACGGAATTGCCGTCGCGTATCCACTGATCATTGATGCCGGCAGCGATGTGATGAATGCCAAGACAATCGATCTGATCCGGGACTATGTCCGGAATGGTGGAACATTTGTTGTCCTGCCGGAAACCGGGCGTCATAGCGATCTGAAACAGAATGTCTACCCGATTTCCGAACTCTCCGGATTCCGGACGGTGGCTTACAATGCGCAGGGGAGTATCCGTTTTTCCGATTCTCCTTCTCTGTTCCGCCGCTGGGCGGGTAAGACGATGAACGGAAACGGAAGTGCCCGCGATTGGAAGAATATTCAGACCGCACGCGGTGTTCTGCTTGAGAAGACGGCTCCGGATGCGGAAGTGATTGCCGTCTGGTCGAAGCAGGGGAATCCGGCGGTCGGTTTGAGAAAAATCGGCAAGGGACGAATCATCACGCTTGGAGCCTCCTTCTGGCGTGATGCCCGCGACGTTCAGGGCAAATGGCTGCCCGGCGGACGGAATCGGATTTTGGAAGAGATGCTTTCCGATCTCGGCGCACGGAAAACTTCCGATGCGGATTCGGAACGCATCTGGGTACGGAAAGCCGTCACGAAAAACGGACTCGAAAACTGGCTGATCGCTGTCAACATGGCGGAGAACGAACCGTTTCAAGTACGTTCGACGCTCTCCTGTGCCCTTTCTTTCCGGCCGGCAAAAGTAATGGATGCTCTGACGGGGAAGGAGGTTCATTTCACCTTTTCCAATGGAACTTTAACTTTGCCGGATGTTGCGTTTGAAAAATACCAGACCCGGATCTTTTCCGTTGCCCGGCCGGTGACGGTTTCGGAGGCTCTTGTCACCTGGTGGGGCGAGAAAGTCAAATACTGGAAACAGGGACCGGAAATCAAGCTGCCGTATCTCCGGGAACCGGTTTCTGATGTTCTCTCTTTCGACCGCTGGAAGTTTACTTCGGATCGGGAAAATCGGATTTCCTCTACCGATGCATGGCGCAAAAGCAGATCGGAAGAGCGTCGTGTAGGGAAAG
>CALXMJ010000387.1 GCA_944389445.1 uncultured Victivallales bacterium
CGTCTTTCCTATGGAATCGACTATACCGCGAAAATGTGGCTGAACGGGGTCGCTGTCAAACCGACCGCCGCCCGTACGAAAACCGGAACACCGGTCCGCGGCGAAGACATTCTTGATCTGCGTCTAAAGAAAGGCTGGAATGAATTCCTCGTGAAAGTCGGCTCCGGTTCCGCCGGTTTCGGCTTCTGGATGGAAATTTCGAACCTGAATGATCTCCGTTTTTCCACCGAACCGAAAGATTCCGGAGAAAAACAGATTCGACTTCCGGAAAACGGCAGAGTCCTGCATCATCAGGATTTCGAACGGAAAATCCAGCAGACAAAACAGACCCGCTGGGATGGATCCGGTAAAGAGGCTTTCAACGGAAAAGGGGCGGCGAAAATGGGGCATTATTTCGGCGGAGCAAAAATTGAAGGTGGAAAAACGTATCTCCTTCAGGCATATCTCCGCGGAATTCGGGATGGTCAGGGCGGACACCTTCAGATTAACTGGAACCGCGCAGACGGCAAACTTTCACGCTATGATCTTGGCCAGCCGAAACTCACCACGGAATGGGGACGTTTTCAACTGAAAGCAAAAGCTCCGGAAGATGCCGTTTCCGCCTTTCTCATCATCGGGACCCAAAAAGGCGGAGAATGGGTGGATGAAGTCTGGTTTGGAGAGGTGCCCGCGGATGCAGGATCAAAAAAGGAAACAGGGAAAAAATGAAAATCTCAAGCATTTGTGTCGGAATTGTATCGCTTGTCATGTATTCTTCGGCGGAAGCGGCTCCGGATCTGGAACAATTTTTCGCGATTCCTTCCGTACGGGAGCTGCCTCTGAAAGCGGAAATTCTCTCGGAAACAGTCAGAGACGGAGTCAAAACAACAGAACTTTACCTGAACGGAGCCCCGTTCAATGGAAAACCGACTAAAATTTACGCATGGTACTCTGCTCCGTCCGGAAGCGGAAAGTTCCCCGGTGTAGTGCAGCTTCACGGCAGCGGCTTAAACAAACTTTCTCCGGAACCAAGTGTTTTTTACGCGAAGCACGGTTTCGCCTGTATTTCCATTGATTGGGCTCCGCCTTCGGAAAAACGGAAAAACAGACAGTCCGTTTTTGAAACAGAGGGCCGCATGACAAAGTTCGGACCCGGATTCCAGCCGCTTCAAGTGGAGAAGGACTATCTCCGGAACGGCGTCATGTTTTCCCGCCGGGCCCTGGATTTCCTGAGAAGCCGTCCGGAAATTGATCCTGCAAAACTGATGGTCTCCGGAGTATCCGCGGGCGCATGGCATGCTCTTCTGCTGACGGGACTGGAACCGGAGCTTAAAGCTGTTGCCGTCAAATACGGAGCCATCAGCGGAATTGACTTCAGTTATTTTACCGGAGTTTTCGGTCCTCTGAAAATGGTGAGGCAAAAAGGCTATCAGGAAATGTGGCTTTCCTATTTCGATGCGGCTAATCTGATCCCGAAATACAAAGCCAGCGTTCTGCTGCTTTCCGGGACGGATGATATTTTCTACGCAATGCCGGTTGTGCTTGAAACCTTCCGAAGAATTCCTTCCCCGAAAAAACTGCTGCTGCGTCCGAACGACAATCATCAGCTGGTCGGGAACGAATCAATTCCTCTGAGCTACTTTCAAAGTGTTCTGAAACAGACTTCCGAGTGGCCGGAAGTTTCCATCAAGGACTGCCGCGAGGAAGGAGACAAACTTCTCTTCTCCATTCTGCCGGCGAGCCGGGAAGCGGTCAAACGGATTTCGATTGTATATAAGACGGGGCCGCGCGGTCTTTTTGAGTGGAGGAAAAACTGGAAAAGGGTCGATGCCGTTCCGGAAGGGAAAGAATGGGTTGCAAAACTGAAAAAACCGATGCGGGATACTCAAACCGTGGCATATGCATACCTCGAAGACACCGCAGGACGATTCACCAGTTCCGATACGGTGGAAATTCCATCGTTCCCGAAATGGAGGGGAAAGCCGGGTCTTCAGACTCTGGACGACGGCAATCTCTTCTTTAATCCCTCTTTTGAATTTGGAACCCGTCTTTTCAATCCACAGGGGAAGCCCCGTCTGGACACCAGCGGGAAGGAGGCTCATTCCGGGAAAAGCGCTCTTTGCCTGACCGGAGGAAAATCCCGTTTGACCACCTGGGCGCTTCCGAGAATTCCTGGACGGACCTTCACTTTGAAAGTGTGGGCGAGAAGTGCCGTGCCTGATGCCGAACTCTCCGTATCTATCCGCTGGAATCTCTCCAATGGGAAAAATAAATTTTCCACGAAAATCTTTCCTGTTTCCACGCAGTACAGTCATTGTTCCTTCAGCGGGCCGATTCCGGAAGAGACCCGGAATGGATATCTGACCATACGGCCTATGGGAACGGCGGATATCTGGATTGATGATCTTTACTACAATATCCAATAGCGAGGGTCTATGAAATCCCAATTTTTGAATTTGTTTGCAATCCTTCTGGTGCAGCTGTCGGCGGAAGCGGCTCCGGATCTGAGCCGTTATTTTGCTGTTCCGAATGCAAAGGAGCTCCCCCTCGAAAAAAAAGTTCTCTCTGAAACGCTTAAGGACGGGGTTAAAACGCAGGCCGTCACCTTCCGCGGCGCCGATTTCAACGGGAAACCGACTAAAATCTTCGCCTGGTACTCCCGTCCGGCGAAAGAAGGGAAATATCCTGCCGTTCTGCAAATTCACGGAGCCGGACTCACCACGCTTGACCCGAATCCCGATTTCGCGAAAAACGGATTCGCCTGTCTTGTCATTGACTGGGCTGGAGAATGCAGAGAGCGGAAGGTCCCGCGCAAACCGCCGACCTCTGAATTCTCTTCGACAGGAAACATGGCAAGCCGGAAAAACGGAAAATGGCAGATCGCCGGAGTCGAGACCGACGGCATCCGCAATGGAGTCCTCTTTGCCCGCCGCGCCCTCGAATTCCTGCGGAATCAGCCCGAAGTCGACAAGGACAAACTTATGGTGGTCGGTTCTTCCGCCGGAGCGCATCTCACCCTGCTTCTGCTGGGACAGGAACCGGGACTTCATGCCGCGGTTGTCAAATACGGCTGCGCTTACATCCGTGACCTCAAAGGATTTTTCGGAGGGTACTTCGGTCCTGTATCGCTCTGTCCTATCAAGGAACAGGATCAATGGCTGGCGCATCTGGACCCGAAGCATGGACTCAAAAACAGCCGGGCGAAGGTTCTGCTGCTCTCCGGAACGGACGATATCTTTTTCTGGATGCCGGTTGTCCTCAAAACTTTCCGCGAGATGCCGGAACCGAAGCGTTTGCTGATGCGTCCGAACGACAACCATCGGCTTGTCGGAAAGGAAACGGTTTCCGCGGCATGGTTCAAGGCCTCGCTTTCCGATCCTTTCCTCTGGCCTTCGACTCCGGCTCCTGTTGTCAAAGAACAGAAAGACGGGAGGCTTCTCTTTTCGGTCAGGCCTTCCGATGCGCCGGTTTTGAAATCTGTTAAACTGATTTGCAAATCCATGCCGATTCCCTTTGAATACCGGGCCCAGTCCAAAGTGTGGTGGCAGGAAATTCCAATGCGGAAATCCGGGGAGGAATGGTGCGCGGAACTTCCGGCGATCGGCAAGGACGATCAGCTTGTCGCCTATGTGCTGGTGGAGGATGTCAGCGGCAACCAGGCGTCGGGTGATACCGTCGAATATCCCGCATGGCCCCGCTGGAGGGGGCAGCCCGGACACGACCGCATTCCACCGCAAAAAGTTCCGCAGGGCAATCTGCTGAACGGAATCGGCGATTTCGAGGTTAAAAAAGGCTTTACCTATGTGGGAAAGGCTTATCTGGACCTCTCCGGAAAGCACGCCAGAAGCGGGAAAGGCGCCTGCTGTATTTTTGACGATTCCAAAAATTATATCGCAATGGGAGTGCCCGCGGTGAGCGGACGAAAATTCCGTCTCTCCGGCTGGTTCAAAAGCCGCGATCCCAAAGGGAAAGCCCGGCTTCAGATCAACTGGACGCGGAACGGTCCGCTGAAATATGATCTCAAGACTCCGGAAATCACCGACAGCTACCGGATGCTCGTTCTGGAAGGTACGATTCCGGACAATACCCGCAGCGGGCTTCTGATTCTCACTTCGCCCGGAAACGGCATGTATATTGATGATCTGGAATATCAGATTTTCGATTGAGGATATCGGCAAAGATGAGGACGGAAATTATTCTTTTCACGGTGATTCTGACAGGAATCCTGTCCGCTGTCTCCGGTGTCGAGCTCGGAAATGAAAACTTCCGGGTGCGGATTGCTGGCCCGGAGGAGATGCTCAGTTTGGAAAAGGAATACCGTCCAAGATTCGATCTCTGCGGAACCCCCTGCGGGATTCGGATCGGGGGCAGGGAGTACCTGATCCCGCCGGGGCTGTCCGATGAATTCGGCATTATGGATTCTCCTCCCGGATTCAAGGAGAACGGAATCGGGACCGCGTTTCTGAAGATCGGGGTCGGTATTCTGGAAAACGACCGGGCGGGAAAGTATTTTTTCTACCATCCGTATCCCGTCCGGAAAAGATTCGATACCTCCTGTGTCCGGAAAGAAAGAGATATGATCGAATTCCGCCAGTCGGGAGGTTTTCGCTCTTATGCTTATGAATATCGTAAAACATATGCGGTCCGTCCGGAAAAAAAACAGATTGTCATTCATTATTCGCTGAAGAACACCGGAACGGAACCGATCCTTACGACCCAGTACAATCACAATTTTTTCTCTCTGAAACATGATTCTTCCGTTTCCCGGGTGCAAATACGGACAAAGTTCCTTCCGGAACTGAAAAGTATGACGGGGGAGGGGTGCTTCACCGCTGAAGGGCATCTCTGCAGGAATTTGAAAACAACGCAGCGGGGATGCTACCTCGTTTCGACGAAGACGATCCGCGCGGAGGAGAATCAATTCGAACTTTCTGATCCCGCGCTTCCTTTTCTCATCCGAATCCGCGGGGATTTCCCTTCCTCGCGCTTTGCCGTCAGTTTCAAGGAGAATGAATACATCAGCCCGGAAATTTTTCTCAGGATTCATCTTTTGCCCGGAGAAAAAATGCAGTGGCGGCGCATCTATGAATTCCTTCCCGCAGGAGACCGGGAGGCATCCGGAAGCATGTCCCCCTGACTTGCGGAAAACAGTTTCTTTCCCCCGGACGAATCCGGACTCATTTCGCGGGAACTGCCGCAATCTCCTTTCCCACGGCGCAGCAGAAACCGGGGAGGCCTGATTGTCTGGAAAACAGTTGCTCCCTTTCTTGACGGCAGATCCTGTTCGTTTGATTCCGGAAAGGTTTTTTCCATAATTTTTCCGTTTGCCTCTTGTTTTTTTCACGGAATCTGCTATAATTTAAAATGTAAACAGTTACATTCTTGTAAAAACAGGGAGTTTCGAATTGGAAAAGACGATGAACATCCGGGAGTTTGCACAGTTGTCCGGGGTTTCGACGGCGACGGTCTCCCGTGTCTTTTCCCATGATCCGAAAGTGAGGCAGACGACCGCGGAGCGGATCCGCAAACTGGCGGAGCAGTATGATTTCCGTCCGAATGCCGTGGCTCAGAGCGCGTTCAACGGCAAGACCCGCAGCATCGGAGTTCTGCTCTGTTCCCTGCGCACCTCCTATTTTGCCGATATTGCCCAGGGAATTCAGGAAGTGCTGCTTCCGGAGGATTACCTGCCGATCATGGTCAGCCTGAGAGGAAACGGCGACTTCGTTTCCATGCGCCGTCTGGTGGATCATCGTGTCGACGGCATCATCGCCTGCATTTCCGATGAGAATTTTACGGAGGCGGAACTGCGGGAAATCAAACGTTTCAATCTCCCTGTGGTCACGATCGATGCCTTCGGCCAGCGCTTCTTTTCCGACAACATCAGCTCCGATGAAGACGCATGCGGAAAACTCGCGGCGGAACATCTGATTTCAAAAGGGCACCGTAATATCTGTTTTCTTTCCGGCAATCCATCGCCGGTTGACCTTCTGCCCCGCTTTCTTGCATTCCGCAGCGTATTGGCGGAACATGGGGTTTCCTTACGGAAGGATTCTGTCTTTTCCAGCCGGAGTAAAGATCACGGCGGAATGACGGAAGCTCTCCGGGAGTGGCTGAAAACACAATCGTTCCCCTGTGCCTGCTACTGCTACAACGACAATGATGCACGGTGCCTCTATGAAGCGGCGGCAGCTCTCGGATTGCGGATCCCGGAGGATATCAGCGTCGTTGGAACCGCGGACTTGAATTTTGCTTCCGCAATGGTCCCGAAACTGACAACAATCCGGCAGAATGGAGTCGAAATCGGCGCGCTTGCCGCCCATGCCATGCTCCGGCTCCTGAATGCGGACGGTTGCATCCATTATAAACAGATTTCCACGGTAACCCTGGTCGAACGAGATTCCGTCACCGACCTGAAAATGAAAGGAAGAAAAGCATGAAACATGAGTCGCGGGATTTTACATTGATAGAACTCCTCGTTGTAATTGCAATCATTGCAATTCTTGCAGGACTTCTTCTTCCGGCCCTGAACTCCGCCATAGAAAAAGCGGACACATCGTTTTGCGCAAGCAACGAAAAACAGATTGCCCTGGGGCTGGCCAGCTATCAGAATGATTTCGATGATTATTTCCCGCCCTTCCGGGAACCGACAGGTCCGGCAGCGTCCAATACTTCCCGCCCCTGGACCGTGATCCTGATGGAGTGCGGATATCTTCCTACTATGAAAAAAAATACGGAGGTCGTCTGGAGCACTCCGTGGTTCTGCCCGCAGAATCTTTCCGCTCTGAAAGGTTACATGGCAACAAATCCAACCACAGGGGCATGGGAAGTGCAGAAACACAAACTTTCGTATGCAACGCCTTACAAGGCGGGCGGTCTCTGCGGGAATGTCGGGTGGAACGATCCGCCGATCCGGAACAGTAAAGTAAAACGTCCCGCTTCCACTGCCATGCTGCTCGAAACGCAGGGAACGGACGGAACTCCCACCCCGTTTTTCCCGACCCGTCCGACTTATAATGCGTTTATCGGCAGACATCCGCAGCCGGGCGCCGCAGGCAATTTCGGCTATGTCGACGGGCATGTCACTCTGGTGAAAAACGGGATCGCATTGAATGTCCAGTGGCAAAGTTCATCCGAGGGCTACAAGGGACAGACCCTTGATCCGTTCGGCCTCGGAATAAAATAATTCCGCCAAAAAGAGGTATTTGAAATGAACTATTTCAAAAAAGGAATCTGTTTTCTGGTCTTTTCCGCCGCTCTCTGCGTGAACGCCGCCCCGAAATTCTATTTCCGGACGACCCGGGTTCCCGCGGACGGGTTCGCCAAACCGGGAGAACGCGTTGCATTCACGGCGGAACTGATAAAGGACGGAGCTCCTGCCGCACTCCCCTTCCAGGCGCAGCTGACGGTCGAAGGAAAAGACGTCATTGTGAAAAAAGGCAACGGAAAAATCTCCATGGAAACAACAGCTCCTTCCTGTGGTTTTGTCTATTTTTCCGCAAATTATATTCCGGAGGGGCAAAAGCGTTCCGTGACCCCTCCGAATATTAATTCCGTTGCGGTGAATCCGGAACAGATCCGGCAGGGAATGCCCGAGCCTTCCGATTTCGACGCCTTCTGGAAAGCCGCCAGAAAAGAGCTTGCCGCCATTCCGATGAATCCCTCATTGAAACGAGTTCCCGTCACGGATCCGAAATATCAGGGGAAAGTGGACTGCTTTGAATTCCGGCTGGATGCCCCCGGCGGACGGCGTGCGTTCGGCTATCTCTGTCTGCCGAAGAACGCAAAAGGCAAACTCCCGGCGGTGATCCGGTTTGACGGGGCAGGCATTTACAAGCATTCTCCGGAATACCGCTTCGCCGCGGATGGTTTTCTCGCTCTCAGCGTCAATGCGCATGGAATCGGATTCGGCGAACAGGCGACCGAAGACGAGCTGCTTTCTAAACTGAAAAAAGAACGCTATTACACGGTTCTGGGGTGGGACGATCCGGAAAAAGTCTACTTCCGGTACATGCTTCTGCGCGATCTCCGCGCACTGGAATATCTGAAGAGCCGTCCGGAATGGAACGGAACGGATCTGATCTGCTACGGTTCCAGTCAGGGCGGAGCGCAATCACTGGCACTTGCGGGGCTTTCTCCGGAGGTGACATTCTGCTATGCAGGTGTCCCGGGACTCTGCAATCATGGCGGAATTGAGAAAAAACAGGCGCGCGGCTGGCCCGGCAATTTCCCGTGGAACGAAAAAACAAAACGGACCGCCGGTTATTTCGACAACTGCAGCTTCGCACGCCGGATCCGCTGTCCGGTACTCGTGACTGCCGCATGGCACGATTTCCTGACGAAACCCTCCACCGTTTATGCCGCCTGGAACAACATCACATCGCCGAAGGAACTGCGTCCGTTTCCGAACGCCGGGCACTGGCCGGCAATCCGCGATACCGAAGATTACGCTCGAAACGAGGTTCGGAAACACTTAAAGGGACAATCGAAATAAGAAAGGGTTTTATCATATGAGGAAAATCATGAGTCTGATTCTTCTTGCAGGGACGATGGCGCTGTCCGCCGCGGAGCCCCTCTGGAAAAACGGAGTACCACCGCCTCTTGCGGAGGACAATCCCTATCTTCCCGGTGCCTGCAATATCGTAAAACTCAATTATGACAAATGGAAGAAGGGGGAGGATTTTTCCACACTCTGGCTTTCGTGGGCCGTGTTCGACAAACTGGGGCCGTACCGTGGAAACCGGGAAATCCGCGACGCCGTTTTCCGGAAATTTGACGCGGTCACTCTGGAACGGGAAAGGAAACCCTCCGGATTCTGGACCATTCTCGAAGATACGGAAACCTTCAATCTCTGGAGCCTGTACGGGGGACTGGACAAAAAACAGCTGGATCTCTGGAAAGAACGTCTGCGTCCAAGTTATCGGAAAAGTCTTCGCGAGATTTCCGATCCCGCTCAGTGGATGAGTAAAGCCGCCAACACTCTGCTTCAAACCGCAATGGCTCTGGAATTCGGAGCGATCATTTATGACCGTCTGGATCCGAAGGACAAGGATGTTCCCGCATGGCGCGCACAGGCTCGGAAAAATATCCGTCAGGCGCTGTCGATTCAGCTTCCCGGAGGAGCATTCAGCTACATCAACAATTCGGGGCCGGATCCGATCTATTTCAATTTCGATGCCGCGCATCTCGGGCGCTACTATCAGCTGACAGGGGATGAAAACGCAAAACTCGCCCTTCAGAGAATGGCGGAATGGGCGAATGCGGCAACCGTTTCCGGCCAGCTGACCGTCTTCTCCTCCCCGTGGTGGAAGCATTTCATGGGGACCGGCGGACCGTATACGGGATTTGAACATGTGGCGGCAGTCACGGAAAATCCGCTGGCTCTGGATCTGATGCGTCAGCGCAGAAGCTACATCCAGCCGTATGTATGGACCTATGGAAACATGTATGCGTGGAAGAAGAAGGCTCCGGGTGAAAAAGTTTCCCGCGACCGCTGCATGTTCGACCGTAACGCAAACGGACCCGCGCTGCGAATCGGCGGACTGGATGCGGAAATGCCGTCGCGTCCGTGGGGGGATTCCCAGTTCGGAATGGGCGTTTCCAACGAAAAAGGATGGACCTCATGCTTCAATGCGGTCTATGTCGCTGTTCCCGGCAAACGCACAGGGCACTTGTCCTATATCATGATTCCTCCCGATGAATATCGCCAGCACGATGGAGTGGTCGGCAAGAACTGGATCGCAGGAGCCGGGACCTTTCATGCGCGCCGGGGAATTTACGGGCAGGTTCCGCCGGAATCCCCCTTCCGACGGACCGATCTCTGGTATGCGGATGAAAACGGCGCCGCCGGAGTCATTTCCCTTGTCATTGAAAAGAAATCAAAACTTCCCGGTGTTGAAATCTGGGT
>CALXMJ010000388.1 GCA_944389445.1 uncultured Victivallales bacterium
AGATTGTCGTCCGTGATGTAGAGTCCGTCCGGACGTTGTCGTGGCGGAAGGCTCAGCAGCAGCATGATGATGTTTTTCACTCCTTCCGTGCGGTATTCTGGCGCCGGAAGAAACCAGCGGTCCGGAATTTCAATGCCTTTCTTCCGCGCCGCCTTGAGAAAGCTGCGCGCCAGAGGCTGTTCCGGTTTGGTGATGACCGCCAGGCGCCTGATCCCCCGTTTCAGGAAAAGATCAAGACTTTTCTCAGCGCAGGATTCCGGTTCCATTTTTAGAACCAGAAGAGTTGGATGCTTCGGATAGTGATCGTATATTACCATTGGAACTGCGGCGGAATACTCCTGAATGATCTGAAGAATTTCTTCATCCACCGGATTGAAAAAGAAAAAGAGTCCGGCAAGAGTCTGTTCCTGAAGACTCTCCCGCAGAGAATTCCAGTTGCGTACCAGAAGCGCCGGAGTGTATTCGTTGCGGAAAATGGTGAATTTCCATTTGCCTTCCCGGTTCAGAAGTTCCGCCTGTTCTTCAATTTTTTTCAGAAAGGCATTTGTTTTCCGATCGAACACCAGACCGAAATGCGTTTCGGACGGAAGATTGTCCGCGACAAACAATCCCTGACGCTCCACGCTGCGGATGAATCCCTGCCGTTTCAATCTGTTGATGACGTGCTGGAAGGTCGCCTTGCTGGCATTGAATTCAAAATTCAGCTGTTCCAGCGTCGGAAGGCGCATTCCCGGAGACAGGGTCCCGTCAAGAATGGAGTTCTTCAGGGCCTCTTCCAGTCCCCTGCGCTTTTTGCCTTTGTCGAGAATAGTCATGATTGTTTCTGTAATATTAAATTTTTATTCTGTAATACCTTTTTGTCTTGTTTTAATTATACCACAAAGAGATTTTTTTGTCAAGAGGGGAAGAAGGAAAGTCGGAGAAAAAGTTCTGTTTTTTTGACGAACGCCATCCGGAAAACTTGTTTTTGCCGGAATATGGGATATACTATTCCGGGAGTTCATGGAACAGGCAGAAAGGTGGTGGAAAGATGAAATTCCGTTTTCTGGGAACTGCGGCGGCGGAAGGTTTTCCGGCGCTCTGGTGCGAATGTCCGACTTGCGCGCGGGCGGAAAAGAACGGTGGAAAGGATCTCCGCCGCAGAGCATCTTATCTGATTGACGAGGATACGATGGTGGATTTCGGTCCGGATATTTTCTGGCAGACCCGGGAATTCGGCATCGATCTGCGGAAGATCAGACGGATTCTGATTACGCATCCGCATGAGGATCATTTGAATCCGGTGGATCTGGTCTGGCGTCGTTCTCCCTGCTACAGCTGTGTAGAGCATTCCGTCAAAGTGTTCGGGTCCGGAATGGTTTTCGGCAGAATCATCTCTGTGTGCGGGGAACTGGAGGGAATTTACCGTCTGGAGGATTTAAATATCGAAGCTGTCGAGCTCCGGGACGGAGAATCCGTTTCGGACGGCGATTTGACGATCCTTCCTCTGGAGGCAAACCATGCTCCTGGAAAGTTCGCGCAGATTTTCCTTCTGGAACGCGATGGAAAATCCGTTCTGATCGCCAACGATACGGGCTGGCTGCCGGAAGCGTCGTGGGAGCTCCTGAAAGGAAAAAGACTCGATATGGTCACTCTGGATTCGACCATGGGAAGCCGGGTCCCGGACGCCGATAGGGGACACATGGGCGTCAATACCGTAGTGAAAACGGTGGAGCGATTGAAAGAGATCGGCGCAGCCGCACCCGGAACGAAATTCTTTGCGACTCATTTCTCTCACAACGGAGGAAACCTGCATGCCGATTTTGAGACATTTTTCGCTCCGCACGGCATCCGCGTGGCGTATGACGGACTTGAAGTGGAGGTGTAATCCTTCTGCGTGAGGGAAGACGCTCTCAAGCCTCCTCACGGGAGATTTTCCGGATCCATGTGTAGCGGTTCAGCTTGACCGCGGCGACGGCGCATTTCAGCACCTGGTCCGACTTGAGACAGAGAAAGACGACCATCGGCGAAAGATGAAATACGAATGCCGCCAGTGCCGAGGAGGGCAGGACCAGAAGCCACATGAAAATAAGATCGTTTTTCAGAACGAAATCCGTTTCGCCTCCTGCCCGGACGATTCCCGTGAGCACCGGCATCTGATATGCCGTCCCGACCGTTGTTACTGAAAGTACCGTCATAAACTGCAGTGCCAGCGCGGCGGAGTCCGGAGAAAGTTCTGTAAACAGCAGAATAATCGGATTCTTGAGGAAAAAGAGAAACAGGCCGCTGCAGATTCCGATTCCCAGAAAAAGTCCCTGGAACGTGTGCACATACGGATGGATCAGATCCATGCGGCGCTCGCCGATCGTCTTGCCGATCATGACTGCCGCCGCGCTTGCGGAGGCAAAAACGAACACGGTGATAATCTGGAAGACCGTGGTGGCTACAGAGTTCGCCGCGATTGCACTGGCTCCGAGATGTCCGAGAATCCCTGTCTGAATCGCCATTGCAATTCCCCAGATGGTTCCGGAAAGAAAGACCGGGGAACCGGTCCGGATGTAGTCCGTCAGCAGGAGCGGATCGACTTTTTTCAGCAGATGGCGGAAGCGCAGATGAATCTTCCGGTCGATGAACCGGATGTAGACGGAGATCAGAATCAGTTCCAGCACACGCGCGCTCAGAGTCGCCACGGCGGCGCCGCGGCATCCGAGTTCCGGAAAACCGCAGTTCCCGAAGATCAGCAGGTAATTCAGTGTCACATTCGTGAAAAAGGTGACGATGGAAAGATAGAAACTGATTTTCACCGTTTCCACGCTTCGGAGGAGAATCATCAGAATCTGGGAGACTGCAAACACCGGATAGGACCAGATGATGATCCGTGCATACCGCGCGCCTTCCGCAACGATCGGTTCATCTTTTGCCAGGAGCCCGAGAATGGTTTCCGGCAGGATCAGCATGAGTCCGCCGAGAAGAATCGCGAAGAACAGACTGAATTTCAGAGCAATGTTGGCAATTTTCCGGATCGGTTCGATTTTCCGTTCCCCCCAGCTCCGGGAGGCGAAGATCAGCGCGCCTTCCCCGATGCCGAACACCAGCATCTGCAGGAGAAATTGAATCTGGTTCATCAGAGCGACCCCTGCCAGCGCCGTTTCCGTGTAGCGGGAGAGCATGACCGCATCCGCAAGATTGACTGAAAAAACAACCGCACTTTGCAGCGCAATTGTAACCGCCATAGTGAAAAACAGGGAATAGAACTTGCCATCCCTCATGAAAAAACCGTTCATAAGACCCTTCGGAACTCCTTGCATCCGTAAATAATGAATCCTTATAAAATACAATGAATGTTCTGATTCAGCAAGCAGAATCGGTTCCGGAAGGGAGCTTTTCTCTATTTTTCCGGAAGAAGTTCCGGGTTAGTTGTAGGGATACCAGCGGTATTTGCTTTCCGTTGTGTCATTCATCAGATTCTGATAATCGTGATTGGCACCGTGGCCATCCAGATAGATGGTGTTGACCGTGCGATTCCCTCCGTGGCGATAGGCGACGCTGGGTGAGGTGGCATAGTCGCCTTTTTCCCACCAGCCGTTTTCACTTGCCGGACCCCTCAGGTTCGTGGAACCGCTGCTCGGGGAGCCATCTCCATAGTCGTTTCGTGTCAGAAGCCGTACAAAACAACATTTGCATGAACGGATCCCAATGCAGCTGACCCCTCGTATGGACGGTTGAGGGATGACCCTTTCCGTATCCTTCGCAGGAAACGGCGCCTCCTTGTGATTTTCTGGTTTCCCGCTGATTGATATTGTCGTACCGGAGTGTATATTACTGTCATCGTAAAACAACCGGTTTTCAGAAGGAGCTTTATTTCATGCCATACGACAAAATCAAATTTCCCGCCGGGGAGAAAATCACCGCCGATTCCAACGGAAAACTCCATGTGCCCGATCATCCGCTGATCGCCTACATCGAAGGCGACGGCATCGGAGCCGACATTACAAAAGCATCCATGCACATCTGGAACTCCGCGATTGAAAAGGCGTATCACGGCAGACGCTCCATCGGCTGGACGGAGGTCTTCGCCGGGGAAAAAGCCACAAAAATCTATGGCGAAGGCGTCTGGCTGCCCGAGGAGACCATGGAGGCGATCAAAGAGTGCAGAATTGCGATCAAAGGGCCTCTGACCACTCCGGTCGGAAAAGGAATCCGTTCGCTGAATGTGGCTTTGCGGCAAAGCCTGGATCTGTATGTCTGCCTGCGTCCGGTGCGTCATTTCGCGGGTGTGCCGTCTCCGGTGAAGGCTCCGGAAAAGACCGATATGGTCGTCTTCCGCGAAAACACCGAGGATATCTACGCTGGAATCGAATGGGCGTCCGGAACTCCCGAAGCCCGGAAAGTCATTGAGTTTCTCCGGAAGGAGATGGGGGTGAGCAAGATCCGTTTCCCGGAAACTTCCGGCATCGGGATCAAACCGGTGTCGCGGGAGGGCAGCGAACGGCTGATCCGCGCCGCGATCAATTATGCCATCGACAACAACCGCCGCAGCGTGACGCTCGTTCACAAGGGCAACATCATGAAGTTCACCGAAGGCGCGTTCAAAGACTGGGGATATGAACTGGCAAAACGTGAGTTTGCCGACAAGGTCGTCACCGGACCCGAGTGCGACTGGAATCCGCCCGCCGGAAAGATTCTCATCAAGGACTGCATCTGCGATGCGTTCCTTCAGCAGATTCTGACCCGTCCGGAAGAGTATGACGTCATTGCGACGATGAATCTGAACGGCGATTACGTTTCCGATGCGCTTGCGGCCTGTGTCGGCGGAATCGGCATTGCGCCGGGGGCGAACATCAACTATACGACGGGCATGGCGGTGTTCGAGGCAACGCACGGAACCGCTCCGAAGTATGCGAACATGGACAAGGTGAATCCGTCCTCTCTGACGCTCTCCGGCGAGATGCTGCTGCGTCATATCGGCTGGACCGAAGCGGCCGATCTTGTCGTGAAGGGCATTGAGGGCGCAATCTCGCGGAAGCTCGTGACCTATGATTTCGCGCGTCTGATGGAGGGCGCGACGGAGCTGAGCTGTTCCGGATTCGCCAATGCCGTGGTGGAGGCTATGTGAGCAATCCCGGGAAAAAAGGATGGACGGAAGCCGTTACCGTGCGGCTTCTGGAAAAGGATTCCTCCTTCGATTATTCTTCCGACGTTGCGGAACTTTACCGGTCCGCCGGATGGATTTCTCCGGAGGATGATACCGGATTCATTGCGCCGATGCTGCGGAACTCCTTCTGTGTCGCCGGAGCATTTTACAAAGGGAAGCTGATCGGCATGATGCGCGCGCTCTCCGACGGGGTCAGCGATGCGTATCTGCTGGACATGGTGGTTCTGGAACCCTACCGCGGCAACGGCATTGCCCTGCGGATTCTGGACTGCATTGTTTCCCATCTGAAAAGTCTCGGGATCGACTGGATTGTCTGCATCTCGGTGCCCGGCGTGGAAAAGCTCTACCTGAAACGCGGGGAAAAAATGGATGACTATATCCCGGTCCGCTTCCGGAAAGGAGGTCTGTGACATGACGGATTCCTTTGATTACAACTGTTTCCGGAATGTGACCATTGCGGATCGCGATATTCTGGAACCGCTGCTGCTGGCATCCGAACCGATGACTTGCGAGTCCAATTTCCTGAACATCTACGTCTGGCAGCATATCTATTCGACGAAATATCAGGTTTTCCGTGGACGTCCCTATGTCTATCTGGAGGACGAGGACGAACTCCTCTTCCCCGCCGGAGCAGATGGAAATTACGAAACGCCCGAGGTCCTGGCGGAGGTCTCCTCCGCAATGAGAGCCCATGGGAAGAACGGCAACCTCTATCAGGTCAAGGCGGATTATCTTGAGAAGTTCCCCGGGTATTCCCGTTATTTCAACGCCGTCCAGATTCATGAGGATTACGGAGAGTATCTCTATCGGACGGAGGATCTGGTGGAGCTTCACGGCTCCAAACTGCACAAGAAAAAGAATCTGATTTCCCAGTTTCACCGTTTGTATCCCGATTCCCGGGTGCTTCCTTTTGCGAAGGAGCGTCTTGAGGACTGCCGGGCGCTCTGCGAGGCATGGAGAAAGCGGAAAAGCGGTTCCGGATACGAAGAGGAAATCGACGAGGAACACGAAGCGATTGACCGGGCGTTTGCGCAGTTTGATCATCTGAGCATGGAAGGGTGCTGTCTTTATGTCGGCGGCAGACTGATCGCTTTTTCCGTATGCAGCCGGATCAGTTCGCGGATGTACACGGTTCATTTTGAGAAAAACGATCCGGACTTCAAGGGGTCCGGGCAGGTGATTAATCAGGAGACCGCGCGAATGCTTCTCGGCAAGGCGGAGTTCATCAATCGCGAGCAGGATCTTGGAGTGGAGGGGCTGCGTCATGCGAAGGCGTCGTATGCTCCGGTGGAACTGCTCCGCAACTGGAATCTGATTCCGAAGGCGGGTGTGTGATGCATATTGCCATGGCGATCTTCAAGTACTTCCCGTTCGGGGGAATTCAGAACGACTTCATGCGGATTGCGGAGGTTGCCGGTCGCCGCGGCCATCGGATCACGGTTTATGCTTATGACTGGAAAGGGCCGGTACCTGATTTTCTGGAATTGAAACTGCTCCGGGTCCGTTCTTTTACGAATCACAGAAAAGCGGAGGAGTTCTTCTCTCTTCTGCGGAAGGCGGTTCATGCGAATCCGCCGGATGTCCTGCTCGGCTTCAACCGTGGACCTGGACTGGATGTCTACTTTGCCGGAGACAACTGCTTTACGCTGACCGAGCAGGAGAAACATGGCGGAATGTATCGTTTCTTCAACAAACGCTACACGGTTTATTCCGAATTGGAGCGGGCGGTGTTTGCTCCGGAAAGCAAAACGGTTGTGATGTATCTGGTGGAAGCGCAGAAAAAACAGTTTGTGAACTGCTTCCACACTCCGGAAAAACGGTTCCGTCTTCTGCCGCCCGGAATGAATCCCGCCTGCCGTCGCGGTCCGGATGCCGATGCGGTCCGGAGGGCAAAGCGCGCGGCTTTGAAAGTGACGGATCATGAGATCATGCTGCTTCAGGTGGCGGCGAATCTGATGCTCAAGGGGGCGGATCGCGTGATTGAGTCGGTTGCCGCCTTGCCGGAACAGCTGAAAAAGAATGTGAAACTGTTCCTGGTCGGAAAGGATGCCGGCGGCCGGCTGAAGAAACTGGTTCAGCAGAATCATCTGGAACCGCATGTCTTTTTCGAGGGGCTTTCCTCGAAAGTGCGGGAGTATCTGCTGGCGGCGGATCTGATGATCCATCCGGCGCGGAACGAGGCGACAGGTACCGTGCTGATTGAAGCGATTGCCGCCGGGCTCCCTGTGGTCTGCACGGACAACTGCGGATTCTGCAAATATGTGGCGGAGTCTCATTCGGGATGCGTTATCTCCGGGCACTTCGATCAGATGGAACTGAATCTGACGCTTCAGACGATTCTCTGGGAACCGTCCCAGCTGAAACAGCTCTCCCGTTACGGTCTGGAATACGCCGAGACCGCCGATTTTTACAGTCGCGCGGAAAAGGCCGTTGATATTGTCGAGGAGGTCGGCCGTGCTTCTGCCAAGTGATATTTCTCCGGAACTGGCTCCGCTTCTGGACGGGGATCCGTTTGCAAAGGCGTTTGCGCTGGAAGGGGAGGTCTTCCGCAATGTGAAGACCCGCCGGACAGTTCGTTTCCGCTGGAACGGAAAAGACTATTTTATCAAGATGCACAGAGGGGTCGGCTGGCGCGAAATCTTCAAGAATCTGTTTCAGCGGAAGCGTCCGGTTCTAGGCGCGGCGAATGAGTATCTGGCGATCCGGAAACTGGAGTCTCTCGGCGTGGATACCATGAAAGTCTATGC
>CALXMJ010000389.1 GCA_944389445.1 uncultured Victivallales bacterium
AAACCCCGGGATACGGCTACTGGGATGAGCGCTTCGTCTGTCCGAACACCTCACGCCGGAACACCACGCCAGGAAGCTGGACCGGCGGAATGAAATATGCCCCGTACGCTTACGGCATGACACGCTGGGGCGGCAACCTCTATCCGGAAGGTTCAGGAACGGCGGAAAACACAAGTCCGCAATCCATCTACCGCCGGACAAAAATCTGGTCTCCTTCCAGCAAGTTTCTCTTTCTGGAAGCAACCGGAGGAGCCTATGCGAACAACTGGAAACGAAATCCTGCGGAAAACTGGTGGAAGTACCACAACGGAGAAAGCTCCGATACGCCGTCAACCTACGAGGTAATCGCCTACCGGCACGGAAATGACATGAAAGTCAATGTCACCTTTTTCGACGGGCACATCACGACTCTGGATTACCGGAATCTCTGTCAGACCACCAATGAAGCGGAAATCCGCTGGGGCGCCTATCACAGGCCCGGAGAAAGCCTGTGATTCATGAAACGGTGTTTCCGGCGCCGTCTCTCTGCGGACTCCGCGGAAGATCTTATGCTCTCCAGTCGATGGCGCAGCAGAAATACTTGTCCGGCTGTTCCGCAAGGCTCCGGTAAATCCTGGCGATTTCAGAAAGTTCCGGCTTTACAATTTCCGTCAGGAGAGGACGCAGAACGTAGGAACCGTCCAGAATCCGGCGCATTCCGCGTTTCAGATTCCGTTCCGTAAGGGAAAGGGGATTTTTCATTTCCCAGCCGGAACGGAAGAGCAGATTCCGATTCCAGATCTCCGTGCACAGTTCCGATGCGGGCAAGCTGCCCGGCTTCACGATTCCGACCATGCTGCAGCTTCCGTTGTCCTTCAAGGCGCGTGCGGATGCCTTCAGCGTGGAGGAGGCGGAAACGGTGTCGATCACCAGTTCGAACTCCCGCTCCAGCGCTTCGAACTCCAGCGGCGGAATGACGGCTTCGATTCCGCACTCTCGCGCCAGTTTCCGGCGGCTTTCCGAAGGGTCGACTCCGACAACGGAACATCCGAACAGATGCGCCGTCTGCGCCGCGAGATTGCCGACAGGACCAAGCCCGATTACAGCGACCCGGTCCGGCAGAATCCCCACATTGTTGAACGGATGCATGCCGATGTTGATGAAACGGAGAAATCCGGCAAGCTCCAGCGGGAAATCCTCCGGCAGCGGCAGAAGCAGCGATTCGGGACTCAATCCGCGGAGATTGCAGTGCGCACCGGAACTCTCCTGCATTGAGGGAAAGACAAACCAGTGTTTTCCATCATCCGTATGACCGGTCATGATATAGCCCGGCATACATGTTTTTCCCTCCCGGATGCAGAACAGTTCCGTTCCCGGGCTGACCATGGAACAATCCATGGTCAGCTTTGTCCAGCCGTCGGGCAGCGAGAATTCGGATTCCGTGAAAAACAAGCGCGAGAGTCCCTGAAACGTCAGTGTCTTCTGAATCATGAGATCGGATTTCCTTTCTTGACGGTTTGAAATGCGGTATTGAGAATGTTCATGGTTTTAAGCCAGTCCGGCAGAGTTGTGAGGGAATCCGGCTGAACGCCGTTCCGGACGCAGTCCAGAAAATAGCGGACTTCCGTTTCGTATCCCATCTTCACATTGTTGTTTCCAAAAGAAGCGAACTGCCAGTGCAGGGAATTTCCATTCCCGGACTCCTGATACGGCCGGAGCGGTTCCGGAGGATAATACTCCAGCGAGTGAAACGCATCGGTGAAAATCATGCCTCGGTTCGCATAGAACAGTTCCGTCTCGAACTTCAAGTTGCCGTATCCGGGAGCGACAAACGTATGAAGAAGAACCCGGAAGCGGCAACCCTCCGCATCCGTCAGCCGGAGTTCGAGCAGGAGGTTTTCTCCCGCGAAACGAACCTCCGGCACAATCTCCCGAATCTCTCCCAGAAACGAGGCAGCCAGATTCACCGGATGAACCGCCTGCACCATCAGATACCGCCACAGCCAGGAAAGATCATCCGTTCCCGGCATTCCGTAGATTTCATCGGAACGATAGGGCCCGCTCGTAAAATATTTCACGGTTCCGTATTCCAGACGGCCGACCGGTTCGTTCGCCATGATCTTCCGGACTTCACGTATAACCGCACTGTGCCGCATCATGAAGCCGACCTGTCCGAAGCAGCCGTTTTCCTCCGCAGCGGAAACAAGCTGTTCCGCCTCCTCCAGCGAACTGCCGCAGGGCTTCTCGCTGAAAAACGGAATCCGATGTGCCAGACAGAACATTCCGGTCTCAAACTGCAGTTTCGGCGGACCGACCACAAAAACGGCATCAGGATTTTCCGTCTCAATCATTTCACGGTAGTCCGTGCACGCGCGCCGGGCGCCGGTCCGTGCGACAGCGGCTTCGGCGTGCTCGCGTGTCCGTGCACAGA
Organism: uncultured Victivallales bacterium; assembly: GCA_944389445.1. GTDB lineage: Bacteria > Verrucomicrobiota > Lentisphaeria > Victivallales > UBA1829 > UBA1829. The sequence goes on from CALXMJ010000389.1 coordinate 2,411, forward strand.
TTGCCGAGAGCGTCACATGTTCCGCTCCCGCAAGCGCCGGCAGAATAAAGCGCTTCGCATGATCGCCGCACCCGATGAAGCAGACTTTCAGATGTTTCATTTTCCATTCTCCCTTCCAGTTCTTGACTTTTTATATTATAGCATTATCTTTCCTTTCCATAAATAGAGAAAAGAATGAAAAAAGTGGATAAAACAGTTGAAATTGCAATTCCGATCCGGGCGCACCGGATCGACATCGACACGCATCATGACACTGCGTTTGCCCTGGATGTCGAAGCCCGGAAAGATGACGACTGTCTCGTGATGTGCTTCCGGACCGACGCAGTCATTCTGACCGTAAACGGCATGGAGACGGCACATCCCGGGGACTGCATGCTTCACGCCCGCGCATTCCGGCGCTTCCACACCAGTGTTCCCGGGGCGCGCCAGGGCTTCCGCAATGACTGGTTTTACATTGAGCCCTCTTTTTTTCTTCCTCTGCTGAAACGGTCAGGCCTTCCCCTCAACACCCTGATTCCGACGGGGAAGCCCGATCTGCTGGAAGAAGTTCTCCACAGACTGCTGGAGGAAGTGAACAATCCCGATGAATTCTCTCCTGCGGCCATCCGCCATATTGTCGCTCTGATGCTGCTGAACATCCGGCGGGCGCAGACGCGGAATCTGCGCAGGAAAACAGAACTGACCCGCAGCCAGCGCTATTATTATGATGCCCTGCTCCGTCTGCGGGAAGCCCTCCGCAAGAATCCGGAACGTGATTACTCCATCGGCGCACTTGCAGCAGAAATTCATTTGAGCAAAGAGCGCTTCAATGTTCTGTACCGGGAACTGTTCGGCACCTCGCCGTATACGGAACTGGTCAGCAGCCGTCTTGTCCTTGCGAAACGCCTTCTGACCGCAACCGCAATGCCGGTCAAGGAGGTGGCGTTGCGCTGCGGATGGCAGGATGTCCATTACTTCTCCCGCCTGTTCCACGGGAAAACCGGATGCACTCCGGGAGAATTCCGAAAGGGAAACCGTCCAAACGAAAGGAAATCATTCGTTTTTTAACTCTTTTTCCGTTTTTTCGGCGCCTTTTTCGGAGATTGCTCTGCTTTTGATTTGTAATCCGGGGAAATGCCTCTATATTCTAAAAGTGTATTTTGTTTTATGATCCTGTTTTGTGCCAGATCAAACAATCGTACGGAAGGATCGGGAGATCAAATGCCGGAGTCCATTCAGATAAAACTGCAGATCCCTTTGCGGGAAGGACTTCCTGTCGATACCGCCCCGTCATTCCAGCCGATGAATCGCCGACCACCTCTGTGGAACCGCATGCCTCTGTCCCGTCAACGACGGACCTGCCGATTTCAAAATCGCCATACCACCTGCGGTTCCGGGAACCGGTTCCCGGAATGCAGAAGGCGGGGAGCAACACGAAGGAACCGCACAACCGGAAAAGAGTCGGTCGCACCGGAATGGAACAATCGAGGGAAGAACGGGAGCTGGCAATGAAAAAAATCTGTTTCAGATGTCATACTTTATTTGAATCGGCGAGTGCAGACAGCGCCAACGAACTCTGCCCTTCGTGCCGCAACGCCATTGCGGGAGTCCGGACAGTGGAGACCGCGATTGAAGCGCCTTCCCCCGGCTGGATCGCATTTTTCACGGTTCTGGGAGTCATCATTTTCGCCTTCATCAGTTTCTTTCTGCTGCTGGTGTTCGGACTCGTCCTGTTCCCTGTGTTCAAATGGTTCTGGATCATCTTCAGCGTTCTGTTTCTTTTCTGGATTCTGTGTCTGCCGCCCAAGACAAGAAAAGCGTTTCTTCTTGCTTCTTTTTTTATGATTGTTCTGCCGGTCAGCATTCTTGCCCTTCTGCGGGTGCTGGTCTGGCTGTACGTCAACTGAGAGGAGATCACCCATGACACAGGAAGAGGAGCATCAGAGGGTACCGGAAGGTATTCCCGGTTCGCCGTTCACGGAAACGGAATCAGAAGCCATCCGCAGCAGATTTCTGGAGATTCTGAAAGCACCAGGAAAACGGAAAACGATCCCGGCCGGAGAGATCCCGGTCGAATGGCTGTGGGAGGAATTCCGGCGGGACAATGAGCCGCAGTACCGTTTCCAGGTCGCGGAAGCCCTTTTCCGGACAGCGGAAAATACACCCGAAACAATTCGGCAGCTGAACAGCGTTCTGGATGACAAAACCGGTTATGAACTCCGCTATCTGATTGCGCTGGCAGGAAAATTCCGGTCGCCGGAATGCCTGGATTCACTTCTGCGGGTCCTGAAAAATGAAACCAACGCTCTGGCGGCTCTGGATGCGATCCGGCGGATCAAAGACCCGCGCGCAGAATCGGCTCTTCAGGAGTGCCTCTCTTCGCAGAAGCCGGAAATCCGTCTGAAAGCGCAGCGGACCCGGCGCTGGATTGAAGAAAAAACGGGATCGTCGCTTCATCCGCCACGCAGCATCCGTCCGCTGAGCACGGAATTTGCGGCGTTCCTCAACGAGCGCTCCGAATCTTTTGCAAAACTTTATCCGGCTCTGGAACTCTTTCTGACAGGGGAAAACTCCGAGCAGAAGGTCATGACTCTCCCGGAAACGCCGAAACCGAAGGGAATTGCCCGCTTCTTCCGCTTGATCTTCGGTGAAAACGACTTCTCCGGGCACCGAGCCGTCGGATGCCTCAATCTGTACTATACCTCCCGTCTCCTTCAGGCCCTGCCCGCTCTGACTGCGAACCGGATCAAAGAGACGGACGCCGGATATCTGATCGCCGCCCTGAAAGAATTCGAAGTGGATCTCCCCTTCGGCTGGAGAATCTCTCTCCCGCCGGAGGACCTCGGTGAACTCATCGACGAACATCAATGGAAAAAACGGGCGGAGGAAGATACGAATTTCCTCCTGATCCTTGAAGGGGATTTTGAAGCGTATCTCCATTTTGAATTCATCTCCACGGATACGCATTTCCTGTCGCGTCTGCGGGAACAGATCAATAAACTGACGGCGGAATTTGAAAAAGACAACATCTGAAAATCAACTTCCCATCAGGCAACAGAAAAGCGGATTGCGTTTCCGGGTATCTCAAAAAACGCCGGGGAGACAATTGCGCCGTAGAACCCGAACAGTGTAAATCTCCCCGCAGAATCATCCCCGCAATCGGATGGTGGAAGCAGGAATTTCGCCCATTCTGTGAAAAAGATGTTTTCTGGAGCCGGAGAGACGCGCGCCCCGGCAGGTTCTCCGAATTTCAGAAAAAGTCAAAAACCGTGATAATTCAAGAAAAAAAAGGAAGAAAACAAAGGTTTTCCGAAAAAAAAGCGCTAGATTAATTTTAAAGAACCGGAAAGACGGAACAATTCAAACAGGAGGATTTCTCATGGATTTCTATGTTGAACCGGAACGGAAAATCGAAATCACGGAACAAGCGGATGTGCTGGTTGTGGGCAGCGGACCGGCGGGTTTCGCGGCGGCTCTCGCAGCGGCACGGAACGGAATGAAAACCGTACTTGTCGAACAATTCAACTGCATCGGCGGCATGGCGACCAGCGGAATGATGTCGCACTTCACCGGAGCAACGGACAGCCCTGTTTTTGAAGAAGCCATGGAGCGCTGCCATAAAGAAAAAGCCGGCATCTTCATTGACGGGCAAGGCGCGGGAAAACATCAGATCAATCATGAAATTCTGAAGAAAGTCATGCTGGACATGATCGTGGAAGCAGGGATCATCCTGAAACTCTATACCTTTGCCTGCGATGCAATCATGGAAGGGAACCGGATCAAAGGCATTGTCATTGAAAGCAAAACCGGAAGACAGGCCATCATGGCGAAGGTCGTCATCGACGCCACCGGCGACGGCGACATCGCGGCAAAAGCCGGCGCGGAATTCCAGCTCGGACGCGAAGGCGACTCCAAGTGCCAGCCGGTCACGCTGATGTTCCGGATCGGCGGAGTCGATTACTCCCGCGCCATCCTGCCCCCCAGCTTCGAGACCACCGTGCAGGTTCCCAAAGGCGAAATTCAGGCGCTTGCCAGAAAGCATCTCAAGGCTCCCGCCGGACATGTGCTTCTTTATCCGACCTGGATCCCCGGCGAGGTCTGTGTCAACATGACGAACGTGACTGACGTCAACGGCGCCAATGCCGATGATATGACAAAAGCCGAAATCATCACCCGGCAGCAGATGTGCGACATCGTTCTCTTCCTGCGCGAATTCGCGCCCGGATACGAACATTGCTATCTCGTCACATCCGCCCAGAACGTTGGAGTGCGTGAAACCCGTCATTTCAAGGGGCTCTACACGATCACGCCGGAAGACATCGTCGAAGCGCGCGTCTTCGACGACTGGATCGCCACCCGCAACCGCTTCAACTTCGACATCCATAACGTCGAAGGCTCCGGCCTCGACAAGAACGGCGCACAGAAACATTTCCGCGACAAAGGACAGTACACCATTCCCTATCGTGCCTGCGTCCCGGAAAAAATTGACGGGCTCCTCCTCTCCGGCAGAAATATTTCCGGCACTCACAAGGCGCACTCCAATTTCCGCGTCATGCCGATCTGCATGCATGTGGGGCTCGGAGTCGGAACCGCAGCCGCCGTCGCCGTGAAAGAAAACGTCCTGCCCAGAAACGTCGATGTGAAAACGGTTCAGGCGCTTCTCGAAAAACAGGGCGTACGTCTCTGAACCGGAAAACCTTTCTTTTTTCGGCTATACCGCATCCGGAATCCCCGGATGCGGTTTTTTTTCGGGTGAATGATCTTTCCCGGAATGTGCGCGGGACAAGGTTGTTTTCTGCGAAAAAAACGCTATATTAGTGAGTGGTTTCAAAAGAAAACCATTCGCAAAAAAAGGAAAACAGTATGCAGAAACGTTCAAAATGGTTCAATGAAGCCCGGTACGGACTTTTTATCCACTGGGGAGCCTATTCGCAGGCGGCGCGCGGAGAATGGGTCATGAACAGGGAGCGCATCCCGCTGGAAGAATACCGGAATTGTTATGTGAAGCAGTTCAAGGCGGAACACTACGATCCTGCGGACTGGATGAAAAAAGCAGTCCGATGGGGCATGAAGTACACGGTTCTCACCACACGTCATCACGACGGATTCGCTCTGTGGGATTCGAAAGTCAACCCCTACAACGCGGCAAAGCTGGGTCCGGGACGCGATCTTGTCGCACCGTATGTCAAAGCGGTTCGGGAAGCCGGACTCAAGGTCGGACTCTATTATTCGCCCGCCTCCTGGGCGCACCCGGATTATCCCGGAGCCTGTTTCCGCGACTGGCCCGGGGAAAAAGACTGGAAAAGCGAAGCACACCGCAAACGCTTCATCGAGTATTACCGGGCGGAACTGAAAGAACTCATGACCGGATACGGCAAAATTGATTATCTCTGGTTCGACGGCTGTATCCCGGAAAACATCGAAGGCGACGAAACCATTGCCATGCTCCGGGAACTGCAGCCGGAAATGCTGATCAACAACCGGCTCGGAAGCCCGTTCGACATCAAGGTCAGCGAACAGACCATCAATCCCGCCGCCCCCGGACAGGACTGGGAAGCCTGCATGACCCTCAATGAGAACTGGGGCTACCACTCCGGCGACCATTCGTGGAAAAATCCCGCCGCTGTAGTCTCCATGCTCATGACCTGTGCGAAAAGCTCCGGCAATCTTCTTCTGAACATCGGGCCGAAAGCCGACGGCACCATTCCGGAGGAATCCGTCAAAATTCTGGACGCCGCGGGCGAATGGCTGAAACACAACCGGGAAGCAATCACCGATTCCGAACGCAGTCCGTTCACCTGGAACAATACGGCGCGCCTGATCACCGTGAAAGGAAACCGGATCTACATCACATTCGAACATGAACCGGGCGGACAATTCTGCTGGAGCGAACTGAAAAACCGTCTCTGCCGCGCATGGTGGCTGGATGACGGCACCCCGATCCAGTTCCGTCAGGAGACGGATCGGCTGTTTCTGCTGAATCTGCCGCCGAATCTTCCGCTCCGGACGGCGGTACTGGAAGTCGAGGGCAAACCCGAGGCTCTGACCGCCCAGACCACATTCTGGATCCCGGAATGATCCTGGGCAAAAAAATCAGCTTCTTTACTGAAACCTCCTTCCCGCATCCGACAGGTTAGCCGGGGAGGAGGTTTTTCCGTGAAACAGGTCACAGCAGGATTGCAGGGCTTCTTGTTCCTCCCGTGAAAAAAAAAAGGATCGGAAAATTTGTTCCTCAAACAATTTCACAGCAGCGGCATGACTGTGAAAAATGGAAAAATCAGGCGTAAATAAATCCTGCAACTCCTTGATTTTTCCGCACAACCGGACTAAATTAATGAATATTTGTTCATATCTTCAATCATCATACATAACAACCCCAAAGGAGAGATATGGTATGAGCCTGAACGAATGGCTGGTCATCACCATCGGCGCCATCCTTGTGAACAACATGGTACTGGCGAGAATCCTTGGAATCTGCCCGTTTCTCGGCGTTTCCAAAAAACTGTCAACGGCACTCGGGATGTCCGGCGCATTGATTTTCGTCATGACGCTTGCCTCGTTTGCCGCATCGGTCCTCTACAACTGCCTGATCTCGGTCAAGCACAGCGTGCCCGCGCTGGGACTTCAGAATGTGGACATCAGCTTCACAAGAATCCTGCTGTTCATCGTTGTGATTGCCGCACTTGTGCAGCTGGTGGAGATCATCATGCAGAAGTTCAGTCCGACTCTGTACGGAGCGCTCGGCATCTATCTGCCGCTGATCACGACCAACTGCTGCGTGCTGGGAGCCGCTGAACTCAACGTCAACGCGAACCGGACAGTGCTCGGTTCCACGGTCTTCGGACTCTGTTCCGGAATCGGTTTTTCGATCGCGGTCATCCTTTTTGCGAGTCTGCGCGAACGGCTGGAACTCTCCAAGATTCCGCGTCCTTTTCAGGGTGCGGCGATTGCGCTGATCACGGCGGGCATTCTCGCGATGGCCTTCATGGGCTTCTCCGGACTCGTCAAATAAGGAAGGATTGAAATGGATACCATTATCTTATCGGTCATTGTGGTGGGAATCACGGGAATGGTTCTGGGAGGATTCATTGCCGTTGCCGCGAAGAAGTTTGCGGTGGAACTGGATCCCAGAATTGATGAAGTGGCAGGAATGCTTCCCGGCGCGAACTGCGGCGGATGCGGATTCGCCGGATGTTCCGATCTGGCAAAAAATATAGTCGAAGGAAACGCTCCTGCCGGAAGATGCCCCGTCTGCACGGCGGAAACGGTGGAAAAGATCGCCGCTTTCCTCGGGCAGTCTGCGGAAAAGAAGGAGAAAATGGTTGCCGTTGTGCTTTGCAGCGGTACGCTTTCCAACTCTAAAATGGCTGCCGGTTACAACGGCGTGCTTGACTGCCGTTCCGCGAACATCATGAACGGAGGAGGGAAGGCCTGTCGATTCGGGTGCATCGGATTCGGAACCTGCACCCGCACCTGCAAGTTCGGAGCCATTGAAGTGATCGACGGACTTGCCGTGGTGCATCCGGAACTCTGCGTCGGCTGCGGTCAGTGCGCGGAGGTCTGCCCGCGGAAAATGATCAAACTCGTACCTGCCACAACTCAGGTACATGTCTACTGCAACTCGCTGGAAAAACCGGTTCTGCGCCGGAAAAAATGCGCCGGAGCCTGTATCTCCTGCCGCAAATGCATCAAAGCCGAACCGGAAAAGATGTCCAGCCAGGGATTCATGGTGCGGGTCAATTATTCGAATGCGCCGGATGCTTCGATCGTGGAAAAGGCGCAGTGTCCTGCGAAATGTCTGCTTACTCCCGAAGAACACCTCAAAGCTGTCCGGGATGGAATCAAAAAGAACGAAGGTGCGGCATGAACTCAACACAGAAAGTCGTAAAGTTCCGCGGAGGCGTGCATCCGCGGGAAGGCAAGGAGCTCACGGCGTCCAAGGAACTGCGGATTGCTCCCCTGCTTGAAAAATACATTGTCCCGATCCGCCAGAGCATCGGCGCGCCGCCCGCCCTCTGCGTCAAGAAGGGAGACGCGGTCAAGAAAGGACAGCGCATTGCGGAGCCCGGAGGATTTGTATCCGTCCCCCTGCACTCCCCCACCAGCGGAACAGTCGGAGACGTGGTTGAAATCATCGGTGTGACCGGCGCGGCGGAACAGGCGGTCGAAATCATCGCCGACGGCAATGACGAATGGGGTTCCGGACTCGATCCCATCCCGAACTGGGAAAACACCGACAGGGATCTTCTGAAAAAACGCATCCTTGATGCCGGAATCGTCGGCATGGGCGGAGCCGCGTTCCCGACTCATGTCAAACTCTCTCCCCCGCCGGAAAAGCATATTGATACTCTCATCATCAACGGTGCCGAATGCGAACCGTTCCTGACGGCCGACCATCGTCTCATGCTCGAAAAGGGCGAAGCCGCCCTGATCGGCGCTTCGATCGCCGCCAAGATCCTGAAGGTCAACCGCATCTTCATCGGCATCGAAGAGAACAAGCCCGATGCGATTCAGAAATTGACGGAGCTTGCTCCGAAATATAAAATCAATGTGGTTCCCCTCCGCGTCCGCTATCCGCAGGGAGCGGAAAAGCAGCTGATCTACGAGCTGACCGGAAGGAAAGTGCTGGAAGGCGGACTGCCGATGGATGTCGGCTGCGTGGTCATGAATATCGGAACCGCGGCGGCGGTCCACAACGCGGTCGTTCTCGGCGAACCGCTGATCGAGCGCATCACCACTGTGACGGGCAGTCCGGTTGCCGATCCGGCGAACTGGCTCTTCCGCATCGGGACGCCGATCAGCAAGGCGCTGGAACTCTGCGGAGGCGTTACAACAGCTCCCGCAAAGGTCATCATGGGCGGTCCGATGATGGGTTTCGCACAGTCGAACATTGATGTGCCGATTACGAAAAACTCCTCGGGAGTCCTGCTGATGGCTCCGGAGGAGGTGGAGCAGTTCTCCGGGAATCCGTGCATCCGGTGCGGCCGCTGCGTCGCGTCCTGTCCGATGAATCTGCTGATTCCGCAGCTGAGCGTGATGGTCGAGGCAGAGAAATTCGACATGGCGGAGCACAACTATGTGATGGACTGCATGGAATGCGGGATCTGCGCATACGTCTGTCCCGCGAAGCGGCCGCTGGTGCAGCACTTCCGCAGGGCCAAAGCTGAAATCCTCGCCAAACGGCGCAAAAAATAAGGTGAATAGAGAATGAGTGAAGAAAACAATACAGTGAAATTGCCGGAGCCGGGGAGCCTCATTGTAAGTTCCTCTCCGCACCTGCATGAAAATTCCAGCATCTCGAAGATCATGCTTCAGGTTCTGCTGTGCCTTCTGCCGGCGGTGCTTGCGGCGGTATGGTTCTTCGGCCTTCCCGCGC
>CALXMJ010000390.1 GCA_944389445.1 uncultured Victivallales bacterium
GTGATTCTCGCGGAACGAAACGATCTGGATTCCGGTTTTTTCGTGGAAGGAGTCCGCACAAACGATCTTCCGCTGCTTGGGAAAATCGAATTTTACGATACCCCTGAAGCTTTGGCTGACCGGGCTCTCGCGCTCATCAATCCTCTCTCCGTAGTCCGCAAGGGAATTCCGGCGGAACGTCGTTTCGAGCGGAGGGAACAGCTCCCGGCCATTCATGCGGCCCGCCGTTTTTTTGACGATTTCGACGGGCGGCCCGCCGTTCTCCATTACTATGTGAATACCAGACGCTTCGATTCATTCGAGACAGCGCTTTTCCTTGAGGGCAGGGGAGTCGAGCTTTTTGATCCCGGAACCGGAACTGTTCAGCCGATTTCTTATACAAAACCGGAAAACGGTCTCCTTTGTGTGGAACATCATTTCGAACCGGCCGGAGACTTGCTGCTGCTCGTCCGAGATGAGGAGGTTCCCTCTTCGGCTGCGGAAAAGCCATCGGGAAAAGCGTTGTATCTGCCGCAGATATTTGAAATTGCCAAGTGTTCGGAGAATATCCTTACCATGGAATTCTGCCGCTGCGAGGTTGATGGGAATCTTCTCTTCGAGCGGGAGTATGTGCTTACCATTCAGGATGAACTGCTGAAACTGCGGCGCGATGCCGCCGTAAAGCTGACCTTTGATTTTATGACGGGGGAACGTTATCCGCTCGGACAGCCGCTTTCTCTTCTGCTGGAGCATCCGGAACGCTGTGAAATACATGTCAATGGAGTCCGAATCTCCAATCAGCCGAATGGATTTTTCGCAGATCAGGCTTTCGAAAGGGTCGAGATCGGTCATGCCGTCGTTCATGGAAAAAACAGGATCGAACTGGAGCTGACGTTCCATCAGGAGCCGGAAGTTTACGAGGGAATCGACGCATCGAAAATTTTTGAATCGGAAAAGAACAAACTCTCTTTCCAGACGGAAATCGAGGCTGTTTATCTTTGCGGTAAATTCGGCGTGGCAACGGACGGCGTATTCAAACCGCTGGAACGGAACGCCGTACGATACAACGGAGCTTTCCGCTTGGAGTCTCTGCCGGAAGCGGTGGATATCGAGCACATTGAAGAGTCCGGTTTCCCGTTTTTCGCCGGGACCATCACTCTGCGGCAGTATCTTGATCTGGAAAACGGCAGGGAAGGGGAGACGTATGTAGTTGCATTCCGCAATCTCTTTGCTCATGCAGCGGTAATTCGAATCAACGGAACGGAAATCGGAGTCACAGTGCGGCCGGATTATGTTGTCCCGGTTCCTGACGGGATTCTGAAAGCGGGGAAAAATATCCTGGAAATCGAATTGACGAATTCTCTGCGCAACATGCTTGGGCCTCTGCATCTGGAAGAGGGGGAATGTCTCGGAGTCTCGCCGGGGACCTTTTACAAGGATCCGGGGGTCTTTACTCCATGGACTCCGGTGGTCTGGAATGACGGGTTCTGTTTCCTGCGTTTCGGGGTGGAGCGTTTTGTCTGAAAACACAGAATCCGGTTAACATAAATAAGGAATTGGGATGTCTTATAAAAAATTTTTGTTCAGTCACTATCCATTTTGCATTTTTGTCCTGGCGTTCCTGCTGAGTTTTATTCTATCACTGTTCACGGTCGTGCCGGAGTCGGATATCTCTCGATATGGCAGTATTGTGACTTCCTTTACCGAGGGCGACTGGTCGATGGTATTTCATCCGCGTATCTCTCCCCTGGTTCCCCTGATCGCCGGAGGAATCGCATGGCTCACAGGAGCGGGACCGTTTTTTGCGCTCCAGCTGGTCTCCACTCTTTTTTTTGCATTGCTGATTTTTCCTCTCTACGGGATTTTCAGACAATGTTTTCCGCTGCCGGTCGCAAGAATCGCGCTTCTGATGTCTGCCTTTGCCTCAATTCCAATGCGTTATGGAGCCTCCGGACTTCGTGATTCGGCAAAAGGGTTTTTCTTTGTTCTCTGTGTTTATCTGCTTGTGGAGATTTACCGGAACCGGACGAATGTGAAATACTACATCTGGCTTGGGGTGTCGATCAGTCTTCTTGCGCTGACACGAACGGAAGCTCCTGTCTATTCCGCTTTCTTCGGGCTGACAATTCTTTGCATGGAACTCGGACAGCGCGGCAGACTTATTTTCCCATGGAGAAGTTGTCTCTGCGGATTAATCGCTCTGCTGGTGATCTCTCCATGGTTGATGTATATGTATAACGTGACCGGTTATCCTGTTCCGGAAATCCGCTACGTCCCCCTGATAAAAAAATTTTTGCAGACGGCTTCTACGAAGGAAAGCTGTCTGCCGCCACTGGCGCTTCTGCTCACTGAATCGGAAAAAGGAGACTCCGGGGGGAAAACAACGGTTTCCTCTCCGATGCAGCAGACGAATTCCGTCCCTGCCGTTTCTCCAGCCCCCGCATCCGGATCAGCCGAGCTGCATTCCATGGCATCCGCTCTTCCTGAAATTAACAAATCCGATCCGTACGATGGGATTTATGAGGAATTTTTTTCCGGACTGATCGGCGGTTTTTTTCCGCCGCTGGGGATTCTCGCTTTGCTGGGAATCGTTCTCCGTTTCCGGAAACGGGAATGGACGCCGATTGAAACCATTCTTCTGATTTCGCTTCTGCTGCATGCGTTTCTTCTTGTACTGCAGATTTGCATTTCGGATCATCATTTTTATATGTCGCGCCGTTACCTGATTACAGTGGTGGCACTGGAATTCGGATGGAGTGCATACGGAGCCGTCTGGATTTATCAACTTCTGGCTTCTCGATTGGAGTTCCTGAAGCAGCGGAGGATCATTGTCCTGCTGTTCCTGATTCCCTGCATCGGACTCTATCTGCATGCGTTTCAAAGAGTGATCCGAAGCTGGACTTCCCGAAGCAAGAGCGCTGAACGGATTGTCCTGCTTACGATTTCCGAGTACATACGGAACGACTACCGCGGGCCGAAAACATTCCTCCGCGAGAAACGTTCTGATCTGGAATTCCATACGAATCGTCTTCCGGCGGTTCTTTCCGGATTTCCTCAGCTGGGTTTTCTCTCCGGAGGACAGACGGTAAGTCTCTCAGATCCCATGTTTGCAGAAGGGCGGCTGCGTCCGGATTATATTCTTTGCCGTCCCGGCGGTTTTTCCGAAGAAAAACTCTCTGAAATGGGATATCGGTTCCGTCGGACTTTTTCTGCGGGAAAGTACCAGCTCGAACTCTTTTCCAGAACGGAGAATCTCGAGAAACAGAAATAAATTTGAGATTTTCAGAATTTGTGGTATGTTATAACCGGATTGCAAAGGACAAAGACATGAAACAGGAACATCCGGAAAAGCGAGTCAATCTTCATACTCATACAGCCCACTGTCGCCATGCATCGGGATTGCCGGAAGACTATTGTACCGCAGCCATGGAACTGAATTTCGACATAATCGGCTTTTCCGATCATGCCCCATATCCGGATGAACGCTATCACAGCTCCAGAATGTTTTTCAAGGAATTAAAGGAGTATCATCAGGAAATCATGGCGGCGGCAAAGAACTTTCCTCAGTTGAAGGTGCTTTCCGGACTTGAAGTGGAGTATTGTGCCGATCTGGGGAGGGAATATTATTCTGATTATCTTCTGGGAGAGCTGGGGCTGGATTATCTGATTGGAGCCGCTCACTTTACGAAAATGCCGGATGGCACAATCCATCCTTTTTACTCGGAATCATGGGGAAAGCCGGAGGTGATCCGGGCTTTTGTCCGACAGACCATAGCCACAATGGAACATCTTCCAATCGCTTTTCTAGCCCACCCGGATGGTTTCGCCTGCATGGTGGAACGGATGACTCCGGAACTGAAAAAAGACTTCCGGGAGATGATTTCGCTTGCGGCTGAGCGCGATATCCCTCTGGAAATCAATGCAAACGGCGTCCGCAGAGGAAAAATCAATACAGATGGTCATGAGCGCTATCGTTATCCCTGGGAACCGTTCTGGGAACTCGTTGCAGAGAGCAAGGCTAAAGTTATTATCAGCAGTGATGCGCATCAGCCATCCCATCTGCTTTTGAAATATGATGAATGCGAAGAACTTGCAAAACGGCTAGGCCTTTCAATTGTCAATCGCGGCGTGGCTGAGAAAATTCTGCGTAACAAATCCAGGTAATTTTTATCCATTCATTTTCAAAAACGCAGAATTTAAGAAAGGGGAGGGGGGAGATAAGATTTTCAGAGTCAGGGCAAGGTGCCGTATCTTGTCAAAGTTTCTTCCCTTGACTATTTCTCCGGAGTTTTTTTCGGGAATTTGTCAAAACGGTTTATTTTTTGTTTCCAGCGGCAATCTTTACTGCTGAAATTCTAAAAAACTCTTTCTCTCTGCAAGAATTGATTTTTCTTTACATTATGTCTTCTCAATATTCTGATTTTAAATTTCGGCGAAGGCAGATCAGAAAAATTAAAATTCATAAATGCAAAATCTCTATTTGATATCAAAAAAAGGGCAGGGGGGGGAGAGGTGTATTATAACTTGATCCCCCTTTCGCATTACAAGCATTTTTTAGCCTTCCACATAATGCATGGATTTTCCGGAATAAAAATTTCAAGCACATCCCCCTCCCCAATAAGGACCTTGACTTTTCTTCACAGGAACCCGAATCGGCCAGGAGCATCGTGGTTTATGTCAGCGTTTTGTAATGAAATTTCGAACAGGTAACTTTGCGCTGTATTGTATTCTCTTCTGTGCAAGTTTTTGATTTGATGGTGGTGAACGCAAAACGGAAGAACCGAAAAGATTACGGAAAAAACCTGAGCCCCGCGGATCGGCTCCATGCGACTGAGTCATGGAGGGATTCGAGGGGCGGAAGGGTTTATTTTCAACGTCGCATAATATATATTATGTTAAGTCGTGTACTCTTGCCATGAGGGAGAGGGGAACTTCTGGTTTGAATTCATATCAGCGATAAAAAATGGAAAAATTTATTTCGTGTTAATAAAATGTCAATAGTTTTGCGGAAAATCAACATAAAAAAGACAGAGAGGAAATCAACGTTTGGAAAAAATAAAATCCATGAAAGAGAGACTCTCATGGATTTCAAATATTATTTTCCGGGGAAGGGGGTAAGTCAATAAAACAATCCCCCTGCCCGCGCTTTAAGGAAGAAGTGAATCGCTATTTGGCAAGATAAGGATTAAAAGATTTTTCAATCCCGATGGTTGTCTGCTCGCCATGTCCTGGAAAGACCGCCAGTTTTTCCGGAAGAATCATCAGTTTCTCCCGGATGGATTTCATCAGGCTGTCATAATCTCCTCCGGGAAGATCGGTCCGGCCAATTGATCCGGAAAAGAGGGAATCTCCGGAAAAAAGGGCATTCAAAGATTTAAAATAGTAGCAAACACCGCCTGGAGAGTGACCGGGAGTTGTAATAATGGAAAAATCCTTCATCTCCGGCGGCCACTGGGTCGGAGGCAGATTTTTAGCCGGGGGCAGATAAGGGAGCAGGGCGTTATCCGGGCTGTTGTAGAGAGATAG
>CALXMJ010000391.1 GCA_944389445.1 uncultured Victivallales bacterium
TCGAATTTCCGGAAATGTCAATCCCGTGCCGGGGGGAAATGATGAAAAAGACCAGTGAACTCTATCTCTCAAAAGATCACTTCGAATCGCAATCCTATGCCAACTACCGGGAAAGCTACCTGTTATCGGCAAACGAAGCGCTCCATCTTCCTGTCTGGCCGATCGTCGTTCTGAGATCGGACTGGAAGAATCGCTGGTACCGACATGAGAACTACTCGTATCTGGCATTGGAAATCCCGCTGGACGGGGAGCTGAAAATCGTGCAGAGGGATCAGGAGTTCCTGCTGAAACGGGGAGATGTCGGTCTGATTCATCCCGGCGAGGACTCGCTGCTGAAATGCGGTCCGAGTTCCAGCTGCCAGAAAACGTCCATCGTCTTCACCGGTGCGCTTCTGCCCGATCTTCTGGCGACCTCGCGCCTGACGACAAAAACGATCATCCACCCATCCGACTTTGAATCGGTTCTCCGTCTGGCAGGAGAAATCGAAATGCTTCTGAAGTCCAAAGACCGCCGGAACATTCCGGCAATCATCGGGAAAGCCATGCAGATGCTCATGATGCTTGCGGAAGAAAACGCCCTTCCTTCGGACGATCTTTTCGAGCGGGCGCAGGACCTCCTCCGCAACAACATCATGCATCCGTTCCCCATTGCGCGGATTGCAAAAGCGCTCGGGGTCGATTCCTCCACCCTCTACCGCATGTTCCTGCGCCATCTGCGGATCAGTCCGGGAGAATACGTCCGCAGATTCCGCATTCAGAAAGCGAAACATCTTCTGAAGAACACCCGCTATCCCGTTCATGTCATCGCCTCGGAAACCGGCTTCCGGACCGCGGCAGCCTTCTGTGCCGAATTCCGCAAAAGAGCCGGAACCACCCCTCTTGCTTACCGGAAAAAACCGGATGCATGAAATCCAATATCTTTTGCATGAAATAAAATATTTTTCACCGATTTTCCCTATTGTGTTTTCTCCTTTTTTATCTTATAATGTAAGGCATGGAATCAAAGTATCCCTAAGAAAAAGGAGACAGAATATGAAAATCGGTATTGCCCTTCCCTTTCCCGGGAAAAAGATCCCCGCTGCAGAGAGCCGGAACAGACGGATCGAAGAGTTCACTTTAATAGAGCTCCTCATCGTAATTGCGATCATCGCCATCCTTGCCGGACTTCTTCTGCCCGCGCTGAACAAAGCCCGGATGGCGGGAGAAAAGGCCGGATGCACCAGCAATCTGAAGCAGATCGGAAACGCCATGACCATGTACCGGAGCGACAACGAGGATTACATCGCCCCAAAAATGGACGGCATCAAGCACATGTATTACTGGGACTTCGTATACGGCAATCAGTATCTGGGCGGAAAATACGCCAACGGCTGGGTCAAAAGCCCGTCCAGCTGGAATGTGTTCCGGTGCCCGGAAGATAAAACCGTACTGAACTACCGGAGAAGTTATGCAATGGTGAAAAACCTTTTCCAGACAAAAACGGATAACGTCACACTGTTCAAGGGTGCCGCCTACAAGCAGCCCTCCCGGACTTATGCAATCGCGGATACGGACTATCATGGGTATGTCACAGCAAATTCGTATTTTCTGGAATCCAGCATCGGCGTGGCAAACGAAAAAGGACGCTGGTATTTATCGTACTCCCGCGACATCGGTCCGAACCATAACAATGCCGCGAACATTCTCTTCCTCGACGGGCACGCCGCCTCCCGCGACCACTGGAAGGGCCGGGATACCAATCTGTATTACGATTATATTCATGACACCAATATCGCACAGCGCAGCAATGACTTTACAGAATAACCATCAGCAAAGGAAGACCTGATATGACACAAAAAATCTTTTTCTCCGTTCTGCTCGGACTGGGAACCCTGTTCTCCGTCCATGCGGCCTATGTCAACGAAACCCTGCTTTTTGAAGAGACCTTTTCCACTCCGGACTCTCTTTCCAAATGGAAAACCAATGGAAAAGTCACCCGTCTGGAGAAGGGAGGCCCGGACAACGGACCATGTGTGAAACTGGAAGTCCCGAAAAACGGAAACGCCGGAATTTCCATGGAACTCGATCCGAAAAAGATCACCGGAATGATCGCTTTTGAAGCCATGGTCAAGGGCGAAAATCTGCGCCAGGGCGTAAAACCCTTCTTCGGACCGAAGTTCATGCTGTTCCACACGAACGGAAAGAAAAGTTCATGGCCAGAACCCATTCTCCAGCGCGGAACCTATGACTGGAAACCGGCCTGCAAACTCATTCTTCTGCCTCCGGATACGAACCGTCTGGTTCTCTCCACCGGAATTCAGGAGGCGTCCGGAGCCTTCCACGTTGCCAATATCCGCATCTACCGTGTCAGGGAAGTCCCTGATTCCGAAGTCAAAGCGCCGGCCAATCCCGAAGCCGCACGGATTCCCCGCGGGACGTTCAAAGGGACAAACTATCGCGGATTCATGAGCGGGTCGGATCTGAGTCCGGCGGCGTTTGCGGTCCTGAAGCAATGGAATGCAAATCTCCTCCGCTATCAGCTGAACCCGAAACGCGGCAGGGATGTCTCTACGCCGGAAAAGTATCTGGCATGGATCGACGATGAGATCAAAAAAATCGACGCCATTCTGCCTCTCTGTGAAAAGAATGGAATCAAAGTCGCTCTGGATCTTCACCGGGGTCCCGGAACGGCGATCTCGAAAGTCGCCAGCAACATTCTCGTGAAAGAGACAAATCTGGAAACGCTCGATGAAGCCTGGCGCAGACTCGCGAAACACTTCAAGGGCGATAAGAGAATCTATGGCTACGATCTTCTGAACGAACCGGTCATCGAAGACTACGGCTTCCGGCGGACCGAAAAAAATCCGTGGAAACAGATTGTCGAACGAGTCGTGAAAGTCATCCGGGAGGTTGATCCGGACACGCCGGTCATCGTCGCGTTTGAAGGAAGCAACTCGTTTATTGTCAACGACAAGAACATCATTTACACCCCGCACTTCTATTCGCCGCACGCCTACACGCATCAGGGAGTTCTCGGCAAACTCAAATGGAGCTATCCCGGCGAAATCGACGGCATCTACTGGAACAAGGATCAGCTCCGCGTTGCAATGAAGGATATCATCGAATTCCAGCGGAAGCACAATGCGCGCATCTTCATCGGAGAATTCAGCGCCGTCAACACCGCCAAAGGCGCGGAACAGTATCTGAAGGACTGCATCGAACTCTTCGAGGAGTACGGCTGGGACTGGGCCTATCACGCCTTCCGCGAATGGTCCCCCTGGAGCATCGAACACGAAAACTGGAGCAAGCCCTCAAAGGACAATCCCCGCAAACGGGTTCTGCTGGAAGCACTGAAGAAAAACCGTCCGCAGAAATAAATCCTCCGGGAGAAATCTTCCGCACGGGAATGAGAGGCGTACACGGGAACGGTGCGCTGTGTCAGCGGATCAATTCTTCGAGCACCGCGGCAGCGCAGTGGCAGCCGAAGACGGCCGGCAGATAGGAGATTGTTCCAAGAACCGACCTCTTGTTGTTCTCCATGCGTCCCGGATCCAGAACTGCGCTCCGGATCGGCGGTTCGACGGAAAAAACCGCCCGGCATCCGCCGTTCCGGTACCCCATCCGGTGCAGCTGCTGGCGAACCGCCTTCGCCAGCGTGCAGTTGAAGGTTTTTTCAATATCCGTGCAGCGGACGCACTCCGGATTCCGGCGCG
Source organism: uncultured Victivallales bacterium (assembly GCA_944389445.1). Classification (GTDB taxonomy): domain Bacteria; phylum Verrucomicrobiota; class Lentisphaeria; order Victivallales; family UBA1829; genus UBA1829. The sequence goes on from CALXMJ010000391.1 coordinate 3,693, forward strand.
CGCCGGAGCCCATCGACGAAACGATTTTCCTTCCGCGATCCAGACACCCCGCGATCAGATGCACCTTCGGAGCAAGCGTGTCGATGGCATCGAGCACGCAGTCATACGGAGCGGCGTCCAGAACCGCGGCAAGGGTGTCATCCTTGAGGAAGTCATTGACGACGTGCAGTTTCAGTTCCGGATTGATCGTCATCAGGCGTTCCGCCATGACCTCCGCTTTCGGACGGCCCGCGGTCAGAGTCGTGGCGATGATCTGCCGGTTGCGGTTGGAATCCTCGACGACATCGCCGTCGACGACAGTCATCTCGCCGACCGCCGTGCGGGCGAGAAGTTCGGCGGCAATCCCTCCGACGCCTCCCAGACCGACGCACAGCACATGCGCCCGTTCGATTCGGGCAAGCGCCTCTTCTCCCAGAAGCAGTGCGGTCCGGTTCTGCCAGTCATCGGAAGTCATTTCCGGAACACTCTTGCAAAATTTTCCCGGATCCGGTCGCAGAGATACTCCACCTCGCAGTCGCATAGATGTGCGGCAACCTTGTAGATGTATTCAATCGGCATGGTGCTTTCATCCGTTTCCAGGAAGAAGGAATCATAGTTGAGTTCGCCGATCACGGCGCGGGCTTTTGAGAGTTCCTCCGTCACCGCCTCACCGAAGGAGAGCAGAATGTCATGGCGGATCAGCGATTCCGCCGCTTCGATCGAACTGCGGAATCCGTGCACGACCCAGATTTGTTTCCGGGCATACTGCTTTTTGATCCGGATGATCTCCTGCCAGGATCGGACGGAATGGATCACCATCGGCAGATCGTATTTCAGAGCCATTTGAATCTGTGCGACAAACACCTTCTCCTGCGTTTCCAGATCAACGAGAGAGAATTTGTCGAGCCCGCACTCACCGACCGCGATCGCGCCGCCGGAACGGTTTTCGGCAAGGACCCGGTCCATGATCGCCAGATCACGCTCAATGAACTCCGGATCAATGTTTTTCGGATGGATTCCAATGGAAAAATAGTCCGGCAGCCGGCTCCCGCCTGAAACATCAGGGAAAATGTTCTGCACACGCAAAACGCCGTCGCCGGTCATGAAGGAATGGGTGTGAAGGTCGATATAAGACGGAGGTTTGTCCTCCGACAACGAATGTTCTTCCTGCTGCATAATCATCCTTTGGTTGAAATCGACCGCATCCGGGCGACAAACGAAGCGTCGCAATCCGCGGACCACGGAAGCGTGCGGAGCATTCCGTCCGTCATCACTCCGGTCACGTGGTCCGGAAACGGTTCCAGTTTATATTCATGATGTTTGTTCAAAAAATTCCTGATGATCTCCTCATCCTCGCATTCAAACAGAGAACAGGTCGCATAGACGAGCACGCCGCCCGGCTTCACTGCGCGGCAGGCGGATTCCAGAAGACCGCTTTGAATTTTCGCGAGCTCCTCCACCCGTTCCGCCGAAATGCTCCAGCGGCCGTCCGGATTCCGACGCCAGCGGCCGGAGGAAGAACAGGGAGCATCAATCAGCACGCCGTCGAAATCTCCGGTTTTCCCGCGCGGCAGGGATTCCCCGTTCCATTCCGCACAGCGGATGTTCGGATACGCGGCACGGGCGGCACGGCGCTTCAAATCCTCCAGTTTGCAGGCCCGGATGTCGGTTGCAAGAATTGTCCCGCGGCGCTCCATCATGGATGCCAGCTGAAGGGTCTTGCCTCCGCCCCCGGCGCAGACATCCCACCAGCGTTCCCCCGGATGCGCCATGCATGCCATCCCGATACACTGAGAAGAAAAATCCTGAATCTCAAACAATCCCTTTTGAAACTCCGGTGTGGAATACAGACTCCCCCTCGCATCGGTGACTTTCAGCGCGTGAGGGACCGTTCCATGCGGCTCCGCGGCAAAACCGCTTTTCATCAGATCGCACACCAGTTCCGTAACCCGTGCGGTCTGCGCCCGGAGCCACATCGGCGGACGTTTCTGTAGAGCAAGCGGAAGTCTCTCATTCCTCCGCAGTTCCTGCGGCAGCAGCTCCTTCGCCCACTCCGGGATCAGCTCCCAGGGGGAAACCGTGAGATTCATCCCTTCCTCCGCCGCTTTGAGAACCGCTTCAAACCGTTCCGCTGCAGAGGGAAGCTTCAAGAGCCCGTCAAACACATTTTCCGGAATTCCGGCATTCTTCGCCCAGGCGGCCACCGGCCCGGAAGATTCCCCCTCCGCGGCAAAGGAGGCCGCCAGTGCAAGATCCATCTTCTGTGCAACCCCCGCTTTTGCAAGCCAGCCATACCAGCGGAAATAGGCGAAGAGGGCATTGCTGAAAAAACGGCGATCGCGGGAACCAATCCGATGATCGCGTTTGAAACGGAACGCGGCGGCATTGTCAGCGGCCTCGCCACGGGAAAATACAGCTTCGGCGACTTCCCGGACAAATAAAGCACAGAACCGGGCGCGCGCCCCGGATATGCCATCTTGCGTGGTACTCATACAGGACAGGGTTCTCCGTCAGGCCTTTTTCGGTTTCAGAATCACCGCGCCGAGCCACGGAAGGCGAAGCGTGATGTGCTGCTTCTGTCCGTGATAAAGGCCTTCGCTTGTTCTCATCGGAGCCGTGTTCAGCAGATCGGTACCGCCGTAGCACGACTTGTCGGTATTGAGCACTTCCACCCATTCGCCGGGCAGAGGCACGCCTGTCGTATATGGTTCGCGAACGACCGGGGTCAGGTTCAGGATCACCACAACCGGCTCGCGACGGGCCTTGTCCCAGCGGATGAAGGAGACAACGGACTGCCTGTAGTCGCCGCCGTCGAGCCAGGTAAAACCGTTCGGTGTGAAGTCATCGCTCCACAACGCCGGATTCTCCTTGTAAAAGTGATTCAGATCGCGGACAAGAGTCTGCATTGCCTTGTGCTGCGGATAGTCGAGAAGATTCCAGTCGAGAGCCTGTTTTTCGTTCCACTCGATCCATTGCCCGAATTCGCCGCCCATGAACAGAAGTTTTTTTCCGGGATGCATCGCCATGTATGCGTAAAGGGCGCGCAGATTGGCAAATTTCTGCTGATAGTCTCCGGGCATCTTGTCGAGCAGGGAACGCTTGCCGTGAACCACCTCGTCGTGACTGAGCGGAAGAATGAAATTCTCGGAAAATGCGTAGAGCAGAGAGAAGGTCAGTTTTCCGTGATTGTAACTGCGGTAAATCGGGTCCAGAGCGAAAGATTCGAGCGTATCATGCATCCAGCCCGTGTTCCATTTGAAGGTGAAGCCCAGTCCGCCGAGATAGACCGGTTTCGAAACACCGGGCCAGGCGGTCGATTCTTCCGCGACCATCGCGATCCCGGGATACATCTCATGAGCAATCTCGTTGAGCTGTTTCAGAAAGGCGATCGCTTCCAGATTTTCATTTCCGCCGTATTTGTTCGGAATCCACTCGCCTGCCTGCCGGGAGTAGTCGAGATAGAGCATGGAGGCGACAGCATCGACGCGGAGACCGTCAACATGGTATTTGTCAAGCCAGAACAGGGCGCTTCCGATCAGGAAACCGCGCACCTCGTTGCGTCCGAAATTGAAGATGTAGGTTCCCCAGTCTTTATGTTCGCCCTGCCGCGGATCCTGATGCTCGTAGAGAGCCGTTCCGTCAAAGCGGCCGAGAGCAAACGAATCCTTCGGGAAGTGCGCAGGCACCCAGTCCAGAATCACACCGATTCCGAGCGAATGCATGTAATCGACGAAATACGCGAAATCCTCCGGAGCGCCGTAGCGGGCGGTTGGCGCAAAGAAACCGGTCACCTGATATCCCCAGGACTGATCCAGAGGATGTTCGCAGATCGGAAGCAGTTCCACATGGGTGTATCCCATTTTCACGACGTAATCGCCAAGCGCATGAGCCAGGTCGCGATAATTGGGAAAATCATCCTCTCCGGAACGGGGCTTTATGCCGGGGCCGCCCCAGGAACCGAGATGAACCTCGTAAATATTCATCGGGGACGCCTGAATGTTCGTTTCGGAACGTTTCCGGAGCCAGGCTTCATCGGTCCACTCAAAAGGCCTGGAATCGACAACGATCCCAGCGGTGGAGGGCCGCAGCTCCGTGCGTCTGGCATAGGGATCCAGTTTCGTGAAGACATCGCCGTTTCCGGCACGAATCTCAAACTTGTAGATTTCACCGGGCTTGAGTCCGGGAACAAAAAGCTCCCAGATGCCGGAAGAACCCATCAGGCGCATCGGCTCGCGGCGCCCGTCCCAGCAGTTGAAATTGCCGACCACGGAAACGCGCTCCGCGTTGGGCGCCCATACGGTGAATTCGACTCCATCGGTTCCGTCGATGGTTCTGTAATGCGCCCCCATGCACTCATAGACCCGCCGGTTCTCTCCCGCGTTGAACAGGTAAAGATCCATATCGCCGATCGCGGGCAGAAAGGAATAAGGATCGCGGGCCGTGAAGCTGGTCCCATTGAAAAAGAGTTTCCGCACCCGGTATCTGAAAAATTCGGTGGAATCGAATTCCGCGGCGAACAACCCGTCCTTATGAATTTTCTTCATAATCAGTAAGGAAAGGAAGTCCTCCCCATACTGAATTTCGACGGATTCCGCCATGGGATCGAACACGCGGACAAGGATATTTCCATTTTTTCCTTTGTGCATTCCCAGAATGGAATGGGGATCCCGCAGTCTGCCCTCCAGGAGTGCGGAGAGCGATTCGGCATCCGGCAGTAAATCGGAACAGTTCTTTTTCATCGGGCATCTCCAATCTGTTTACCGGGTGAAAATTATGCGTTTCCTCTCAACTACGCTCATCAGGGATCGACGAGCGCAAACATCATCTGCGTTCTGGAAACAAGTTCTCCATCGACAGACATGGTGCCCTCGCCTTTTCCGAAACGGGATTTCGTGTCCGGAATCTCGACATTCAGCACCATCTGATCGCCGGGAAGAACCGGTTTTTCATAGAAATCGGACTGGTCAATCGCCATGAAGATCGCAAGCTTGCCTTTGTTTTCCGGCTTGGACAGCATGGAAATCGCTCCGACCTGTGCAACGATTTCCGGCTGAACGGATCCGGTCAGAACGGAATAATGATCGGCGTAGCGGCGGAAAGCGGGCTCCTCCGCGGTGGCGTTCTTGATCCCGGTCACATGGGGACCGTCGCTCTTGGCAACATAATCCACGAAGAGGAACGGATACCGGTGCGGAATAAAGGAGGAGACAGCCATCACATCCATTTCACTTTTATCGCTCTTGTCGAACTCATTGAACTGCGTGGGCATGCGCAGCGGGACTTTCGGACGAATCCCGAGGGTAATCTGCGCCTGGCAGGCCGCACCGGAATTGTTGGTGGCGGTAGCGGTAAAATCAAACGAATCGGAAGATTCTCCGGAGATCTCCACATTGAAGAAGATCCGGTCGCCTGGATTGTTCGGCTTGCGGAACTTCACTTTCCGGAGAGACTTGATGTAGATATCCCCCTCGCGCTTCGGATCCAGTTTCCTCCAGACAAGCAGCTCCGCAAGCTGGGCCATGGATTCGACCACAAGCACACCCGGAACAATCGGATGATTCGGAAAGTGTCCCTGAAAATACCATTCGTTCATTGTAACGCTTTTGAGTCCGGCGATCTTTTTTTCGCCGTCGAAAGCCGCCCGGTCGATCAGGACCATCCGGTCGCAGTAGGGCAACTGCTCCATGATTTGAGAGTGAATCAGAACTTCAGACATTGCATTGATCCTTTCTTGAGTCGAAAATCATTTCTGTTTGGCCGCATAACGGGCGAGCATCTCCTGAGCAAGCTTGACATGCGTCGGATGACCGGATTTGACGGAAGCGATCCTGGCGCGGACGCGCATCCCGGTCAGATAAAGATCTCCGACCATATCCATCATCTTGTGGCGAGCGAACTCTTCCTTATGGCGCATTCCCTCTTTGGAAACGATTGCGCCATCATGCATCACGACAGCGTTGTCGAGACTGCCCCCCTTCACGAGCCCGGCGGCGATCAGCTGTTCCAGTTCCCGGAAAATACAGAATGTTCTGGAATCGGCCAGCTCCCTGCCGAACGATTCAGGGGTCACAACACAGGAAAAACTCTGCTTGTCGAGAGGTGTGGCGCCGTATTCCACCCGGAAGGAAATTTCCAGCCGGTCCGACGGCTGAAGAAGAATGTGAATATCCTTTTCCGGTTCATCGATCCGGATTTCCTCCTCCAGATTCCAGATCCTCGCCGGGGCCGACTGCTCGTCGATCCCCGCATTCATAATGGCAGAAAAATAAGCTTTTGCGGAACCGTCCGCAATCGGCGGCTCGGGTCCGTCCATTTCGACGACCGCGTTATCCACCCGGGCTGCGTGCAGGGAGGAC
>CALXMJ010000392.1 GCA_944389445.1 uncultured Victivallales bacterium
AGACGTAGCTGAGGGACGATCTCTTCGCTGCCCGAGCACTCCGGCCAGCAGGAGCTCCGCGTTGCGCGCGCTTCCACCAGCACTGTCCGTTCCGGCTGGAGCAGACGGTTCTTCCCTGGAGTGGACCAGAACGCAGCGGCATCGGCCCGGAATTTGATCAGGCGCGTCGGAACGCGAGTCGCCGCGGCCGTCGGAAAGCCCGACGCAAGCCATGCAAGAGCCGCCCGCTGCAATTCCCGCTGAAATACCAGCGGCTGGCGGGGAGCCGGACGGGATGACTCTGTCGGCGCGGCCGATTCCGGTTCCGGAGCTGGATGCGGTTCCTCCTCCGGTTTCTGCCGGGAGAATTCCGAATAGACAAATTTCTGCACGGTCCGTTCCTGCGGAATCTGCGAAGCAGGTTCCCCCGATTGTTCCAGATCTGCCGGATGGAGTTCTTCCGCCGGAAGAGTTTCTTCAGGAGCGGACTCCTGCGGAACCGGTTCCGCCGTGGCGGAGGAGTGCGGTTCGAGAAATGGTTCAGGCTCAGAAGCCGGAACTTCGGGAATTTCTGCGGAAAGGTCTTCCGCAAGCCCGGAATCCGGGAGGTCCTGTTCCGGGAATTCGTCGAATGCCGGAGGCGGATTCAGCTCATCGGCATTTTCGGCGGAGGAGTTTTCCTCCTCGTCGTCTTCGAGTAAAGAATCATCCACGGGAGCGGCAATCTGCCGACCCCCGTGGATGTTTGTATTTTCCGTATCCGCAAAGTCGAAACTCAACTGCAAATCTGCAAAGTTTTCAGACATGACTTAAATTCCTTCCAATGCGGACGTGATTTATTCAGTCTTTTTTGCTTTCACGGACGACATCGAGGCTGTCGAGGCTGTCGCCGATGAGCTGGCCCATGTCGCCGAGCGCTTCGCCCGGTTTCAGAGCGGCTGCAACTTCTTCGCCGGCCGCCTTGAGATCATCTTCGGAGAAGCCTTCCTCAAGCGCCTTGATGGAGAGTCCGATACGGCGTTCGTCACGGTCGATCTTGATGACTCTGGCTTCGATTTCCTGTCCGAGGGAGAGTTTGTCTTTGACTTTCTCCACGCGATCTTTGCTGATCTGGGAGATGTGAACCAGACCGTCGATCTTGTGGGAGAGTTCGACAAACGCACCGAAAGCGGTGATCTTCGTGACTTTTCCGGAAACGACGTCGCCGATCTTGTAGAGATCATTGATGTTCGCCCAGGGATCCTCTTCGATCTGCTTGAGTCCGAGGGAGATTCTCTGCTGCTGCGGGTCGATGTCGAGAATGACGGCTTCGACTTCATCGCCGACCTTGAGCATTTCGTTCGGGTTGTTGATCTTGCGTGTCCAGGACATGTCGGAGACGTGGATCATTCCGTCGATGTCGTTTTCGATTTCGACGAAGGCGCCGTAGCTGGTCATGTTGCGGACTTTGCCTTTGATGCGGCTTCCGGCCGGATACTTTTCAGCCAGAACTTCCCACGGATTGCGGGTCTTCTGACGGAGTCCGAGGGAGATCTTCTTGCCTTCCTTGTCGATGTCGAGAACGACGGCTTCGACCTCTTCTCCGACACTGACGATGTCGCCTGCCTTGGTGACGCGCTTGGTCCAGGACATTTCGGAAACGTGGATGAGTCCTTCGACCCCTTCTTCGATTTCAACAAACGCGCCGTAAGGCATGATGTTGACGATTCTTCCCTTGACCGTGGAGCCTGCCGGATATTTGGCTTCGACTTCATCCCACGGATTCTTGGTCTTCTGCTTGAGACCGAGGGAGACGCGCTCTTTTTCATAGTCGATGTCGAGGATCATGACCTCGATTTCCTGTCCGAGTTCCAGCATTTCGTTCGGATGGGAGATGCGGCCCCAGGACATATCGGTAATGTGGAGGAGTCCATCTATGCCGCCGAGGTCGATGAACGCACCGAAGTCGGTGATGTTTTTGACGATACCTTTGCGGATCTGATTGACTTCCATATCCTTGAGAAGCTGTGTGCGGCGATCCTTGCGGGACTCTTCGAGAAGTTCGCGGCGGGAAACGACGATGTTCCGGCGGTCCTGATTGATCTTGAGGATCTTGAATTCATATTCCTTGCCGATGAAATCGTCCATGTTCTTGACGGGACCGATGTCGATCTGAGAGCCGGGCAGGAACGCTTCAACGCCGTTGAGATCAATGATGATGCCGCCTTTGACGCGGTGCTTCATCAGACCGGTGATGACGCTGCCTTCGCCGTATTCACTGGTGATCTTGTTCCAGGACTTGATGAAATTCGCCTTCTGGAGGCTGATGCCGGGCATGCTGTTTTCGTTTTCGATTTCTTCCAGGAAGACGTCGATTTCGTCACCGACCTTCGCATCGGCCCAGTTTCTGAATTCCGCGGCGGGAATGAATCCTTCCGCTTTGTAGCCGATGTCAACGAGAACGCCGTCGTTTCTCTTTTCGACGATTTTTCCGGGGACGATGGAATTCTCTACGAATTCGCTTTTCTGCTCATTCGCAAGAAGAGCGTCCATGGAGATGTTGTCTGTGGAGAGATCGACATAGCTTTTGATCTCTTTCGGTGCGGTTGCTTCTGTTGTGCTCATGTTTTCTTGTTTTTCTTTTGGTTTGTTTGCGATATGTTTCCAACAAATCATGTCCCTGCCGACTGCGGGGACACGCGTCAAGTGTTTAAAATATTACAACTTGAGGAAAAGTCAAGGCTCCGAAATGAAAAATCGTTCCCCTTCACCGTTCCGGATGTCGAATAGAAATATTTTGCGGAATTGTTTTTCGTGAATCCCCTTGAAAGCGCCAACGATGGCAATATAGTAATATAAACCAAACGAAAGGATCGCAACTAATGAAATCGGTACTTGGCTTGTCGCTGATCGCCGGAATCGCTGTCTGCTGCACGGCGCAGACAACTATTTTTGTCGCAGGAGATTCCACTGCGGCGAATTATTCGAAGGCCCGTGCCCCCATGACCGGATGGGCTCAAGTCCTGAACCATTACACGGTAAAAGGAGTCCGGGTGGAAAACCGTGCGGCAGGCGGACGCAGCACAAAGACTTTCCGTACCGAAAAACGCTGGGATAAGATCCTCAACGAGCTCAAGCCCGGCGATTTTGTGATGATTCAGTTCGGTCACAACGACCAGAAAAAAGACAGGCCCGATATTTATGCGGATGCGGGAACGGATTACAGAAACAATCTGAAGCGCTTTATTTCCGAAGTCCGTGCTAAAAAGGCGAATCCGGTTCTTCTGACCTCGGTCGCCAGACGGCTGTTCAACAAACAGGGAAAACTGATCCAGTCCCTCGGACGTTATCCGCAGGTCGTTCGTGAAGTCGGAAAGGAGACCGGGACCCCGGTAATCGACGCAAACAAACTGACCATGGACTGGCTCGCCAAAGCCGGGCCCGATGCCTCCACTGCCTTTTTCACACATCTGAAACCCGGCGAATTCTCCGGTTACCCGAAAGGGGCGAAGGATAATTCTCATTTTCGTGAAAAAGGCGCGGAAGCCGTTGCCAGAATGATCGCTGAGGATGCAAAACAGCAAAAACTGGATATTGCCAAGTGTTTCAAATAACGGCTCATTTCCGGTTTTGATGCGGGGCCTCCGTATCGGAAAATCCGATTAACCGGCATGGAAGTTGAACTTCTGTGCCGGCTTTTCTTTCCGGAGAGAGGACGGCGGCCGTTTACGGCAGATTCAGAAAACGGCGGTCAAGAAGATAGCCGGGCCGGAGATCCGAGAGGGAGTGACGCATATTCTGCAGGAGATCGGGAATTTCCTGTTCCATTTTCCGGAGCTGGCGTTTGAAGTAGGCCCGGTCGCCGTTTTCCTCAAGCTGTTTTCTGTAGAGACATTCGCCGCGGGTGGAAATTCCCAGTTCCCGGGCCGCTTCCGCTGTCAGTTTTTCCTCGACGTATGCCAGCGGACGGATCACCCGGATGGAATTGTCTTCCGACAACACATTCGGTCCCATGGTGGTGAGTCCGCCTCCGCGGCAGCAGCTGATCAGGAAGGAGACCGCAATGTCATCCAGGTGCTGTCCGAGGGCGAGTTTGCCGCATTTCAGCTCCCGTGCAAGACCGTAAAGTTTGCCTCGGCGCAGACGGGAACAGACCACGCATGGCTTGTTCGCGGTGCCGGTTCGTTCGATCACTTCCCGGACTCGGAGCCGGATTATAAAATGCTCAATATGGAGTGCCCGGCAGACCTCCGCGGTTCCTTCGGCATCGAATCCCTCAAACCCCGGATCAAAGGTTGCCGCCTTCAGTTGAAATCGGACGGGCGCCTTTGTCCGGAAATGGTTCAGCACATGCAGGAGCAGCATGCTGTCCTTGCCTCCGGAGACGCCGATCAGGATGGAATCGCCCTCCCGGATCATGTTGTAATCCGCAATGGCGGCTCCGGCCAGACGGCAGATTTTTCTGAAAACTTTTGTCATGCGGATTCCATGTGGTCCGTTAAAAAAAATTTTTCTTTCGGACATTTAGAAGCTTTTTCTGAAAACGCGGGAAAAATACAGCGGAAATGCGGGAAAATCAAAGAAGGTTTGCCTGAAATGCAAAAAAAATTTGCGTTTCCTGAAAAGAAAGGGTATATTATCTGTCATGAAACTGTTAGTGATCAACGGCCCGAATCTTCATCTGCTCGGTCGGCGCAAGACCGAGGTGTATGGAACCCGCACATTGGCGGAGATTGAGTCGCGCCTTCGAGAGGTGGCGGAAGAGTTGAAGGTGGAGGTGGAATTTTTTCAGAGCAACAGCGAAGGCGCACTGGTCGACAGAATCGGCGAGACGCTCTTCAACGGGACTGACGGGATTGTAATCAATCCGGCGGCGTACACGCATACCAGTGTTGCCGTCCGCGATGCGCTGGAGGCGGTGAAGCTTCCGGCAATTGAGGTTCATATAAGCAATATTCACACGCGGGAGGAGTTCCGGAATCATTCCATTACGGCTCCTGTCTGCGTGGGACAAGTCGCAGGGCTGGGCGCGGACGGATACGAATGGGCGTTCCGTGCACTGGTCCGCCGTATCGGATGCAACAAAGAGAATCCGCGCTGAGCGTGCCGCCGGAGAAAAGGCGGGCCCCATGCGGAAGAATTCGAAAGCGAGAGGCAGAAAAAAGATGAAAATCGAAGAAATCAAAACCATTGTGAAGCTGATGTCGGAGAATGATCTTACCGAATTCAAGATTGAAGCGGAAGACATGCATCTCTGCATCAAGAGAGGCGGTCAGAATGCGAATCCGATCATTGCACAGACCCTTTCTCCTGTTGTTGCGGCTCCTGCGGCTGTTCCTGCCGCGCCCGTTCCCGCTGCGGCTCCTGCGGCTGCTCCCGCTGCGGCTCCTGCGGAACCGGTCAAACCAGGGCAGACCATTGATTCTCCGATTGTCGGTACATTTTACCGTTCCTCCGCGCCCGGCATGGAAGCGTTTGTCAAGCCCGGCATGAAGGTTGAACCCGATACCACCGTCTGCATTATCGAGGCCATGAAGGTCATGAACGAGATCAAGGCGGAGAAGTCCGGTGTCATCAACGAGGTGCTCGTGGAAAACGGACAGCCGGTCGAGTTCGGACAGCCCCTGTTTGCTCTTGAATAATCCTGATACCGTCTCTAAACCGGAGTTTTTTTATGTTTAACAAGGTGCTTATCGCAAACCGCGGCGAAATTGCGCTCCGCATCATCCGGGCGTGCAAGGAGCTCTGCATCAAATCCGTTCTCGTTTACTCGAAGGCTGATGAGGACAGTCTGCCGGTGAAGTTCGCCGATCAGGCCGTTTGCATCGGACCCGCGCAGTCTTCCGAGAGTTATCTGCTGATCGACCGCATCATCAGTGTGGCTGAAATCTGCGATGTCGACGCGATCCATCCTGGCTACGGCTTCCTCGCCGAAAATGTTCATTTCGCCGAAATCTGCAAAAGCTGCAATATCACGTTTATCGGGCCCTCGCCGGAACAGATGCGCGCCATGGGCGACAAGGCCTGTGCCCGCGAGACCATGCGCAAGGCAGGCGTTCCCATCACTCCCGGTTCCGGCGGAGTCATTGAAACCGAGGAGGAAGCGCTGGTCATTGCCAGAAAACTGGAGTATCCGGTCATCATCAAGGCTTCCGCGGGCGGCGGCGGACGCGGTATGCGGATCGCCCATAATGACGCCAGTCTGATTCAGGGATTCCATGCCGCCAAGACCGAGGCGGAAAAGGCGTTCGGAAACGGCGATGTCTATATCGAAAAGTTCATTGAGAATCCGAAACACATTGAGGTTCAGATTCTCGCGGATACCTTCGGCAATGTCATTCAGCTTGGCGAGCGCGATTGCAGTATGCAGAGGCGTCATCAGAAGCTGATTGAGGAATCTCCTTCCCCGTCGATTTCCCCAGCTCTCCGCAAAAAACTGGGAGATGCCGCGGTCAAGGCCGCCAAGGCGGTGAAATATGTCAGTGCCGGAACCATCGAATTCCTGCTTGGTCCCAAGGAGCAGTTCTATTTCATGGAAATGAACACCCGGGTTCAGGTGGAGCATCCGGTTTCCGAGCTCGTGACGGGAATCGACATCATCAAGGAGCAGATCCGGATTGCCGCCGGTCTCAAGCTCCAGTATACGCAGAAGCAGGTTTCCCAGAAGGGACATGCGATCGAGTGCCGTATCAACGCCGAGGACTCGTACCGTAATTTTGCTCCGTGTCCGGGTAAAATCAACTTCTATTCGGCGCCGGGCGGTTTCGGCGTGCGTGTGGATTCCCATGCGTATACCGGTTACCGGATTCCTCCGTATTATGACAGCATGATTGCCAAGCTGATTGTGCACGGGGATACCCGCGCGGAGGCGGTCGCCAGAATGCGCCGTGCTCTGGATGAGTATATCATAGAAGGCATTGCGACGACAATTCCGTTTGAGCTCTTCATCACCGGGACAAAGGAGTTCAATGAAGGCCGTTATGATACCGGATTCATTGAGCGGGTCATGAAGAGCGGCAGTTTCGAGAAGACGATGGAAAAAAAGTGAACGGTCTGAAAGGATCGTAACGGGAAAACCGGAGACAGATCATGGAAAAGGATTTCAACAACGGGGGACACGAAGGATCCGGCGTGCCGGGCGCGGTGAAGATTCATGAGAATGTGATCGCGACGATTGTCCGGCGGATCGCCTGCTCTGTGGAGGGCGTCTCTAAAATTTCCGGCAGCAGTTTTGTGGACAACATTGCGGAGATGGTCGGCAGCAAAAAAATGCATGACCGTTCCATCATTGTCGATATGGGGGAATCCTCCGTTTCGGTGGAGGTTTCCATCAATCTGCTGTACGGGGTTCAGCTGCCGAAGGTCGCGGCGACCGTACAGGAGGCCGTGGCTAAGGAAATTACAAAACTGACGGGGCTTAAAGTCGCGAGAATCAACATCATCGTCCGGGAGATTGAAGATCCGGCGGATGAAAGCGAAGAATAAGGGGTTGGCATGATGGCAGCGGTGAAGAAAGTCAAATCGGTGAAATCGCAGGAAAATTCCGTGGGAATGGTGAAAGTCCATGAATCCGTGATTGCTTCGATCGTGAGAAAAGCCACGCTGGAGATTGATGGCGTGATCCGTCTTGCCGGAAGCAGTCTTGTGGATAATCTCGCGGAGATCGTCGGAAGCAAGAAGATTCAGGGCCGGGCAATTTCGGTCGAGATGAACGACAGTTCTGTTGCCGTGGAAGTCCGGGTGGTCCTGGAATACGGCGTGCTGATCCCGGAGGTCGCGGAGGCGGTCAAGGAATCGGTCGCTGCGGAAATTGCAAAGCTGACAGGAATGTCGGTGGCGCGTGTCAACGTCGTTGTGATGGATCTGGAAGACGTTCAGCAGGACGGTATCTGACATGGAGCAGTTCAGCCGAAACACCAAAGAGTTCCTGGACCGTTTCCTGGCGCTCTTTTCTCCTGCGGAGCCTTCCGCATGGCATGAAGGATATGTGACCGGAGTCCTGACACTGGCGCTTCTTCTGCTTTGCTGTATGCTCATCTGGCTGATCTTTTCGCACCGCAGGGCTTTGAGAGGGGTGGTGCTGCCCTCCGCCAACGGTTCCATTTTTATTTCCGCGCGTTCCATTTCCGATCTGGTGAAGTCGCTTGATGCCGATTTCGATGGAATTCTCATTCGCAGGGTTGCCCTTGTGCAGCGGAAGAAAAATCTGGTCATCGAACTGAATTTGATCTGTCAGCTTGGCTCTTCCTCCCGCAACATGCAGGAGATGATCGAGGCATTGCAGGTAAAGGTTCTGGAGTCCCTGAAATCTGTTTTCGGAATCGCAACGGTTTCCCGGGTGGATGTCGTGATGGCTCGCGGCAAGCCGGTCCGGACGACATTCTGAAGCGATTCCTTTTCCATTTTGTCCTCTTGTTTTCCCATCCGCATGGATGGGATTTTTTTTACGAAAAGGAAATGTTTCTGTAATCCTGCGGTAATCTTCGGGTGATATCTTTTCCTCAACCGGAAAATGGAGGTGTATGATGTACTCGGAGGAAGAAATCGACGAACTGAAAAAATTTGCCGCGGCATACGGTTATGAGCTGGAGCTGACCTGCACGCGGACGGAATGCGAATCTGCGTCGGCGGAAGGGCGTCCGGTACCGGTGATCCGGATTGATCCGGAGAACCTGCTGGCGGTTCAGGATCAGAAGGCTTCCTGACAGGAACGATTCCTTTTTTCACTTTTCTGCGGCAGAAGAGCCATACGGAACCGCATTGAAATTTTCCTTCCCGCGTGATATATTACACGCTTGACAAACCATCAGAAATCCGAGGAGAAGATTCAATGAACGGCAACAACAGCACATACAAGAGTCCGCTGACCGATCGTTATGCCAGCGCGGAAATGAGTTTCAACTGGTCTCCCCAGCGCAAGCACTCCACATGGCGAAGACTCTGGGTCGCTCTTGCGGAATCCGAGAAGGAACTCGGACTCAATATCACGCAGGAACAGATCGATCAGATGAAGCAGCATCTTGATGATATCGACTTTGAAGCCGTGGCAGAGAAAGAGGCTCAGCTCCGGCATGATGTCATGAGCCACATACATGTGTTCGGCGCTCAGTGTCCCGCCGCGATGCCGATCATCCATCTCGGGGCGACAAGCTGTTTTGTCACTGACAATACCGAGCTCATTCAAATGCGCGACGGTCTTAAAATTATTCTCGGAAAACTCCTCAAGGTCGCGGAGATCCTTGCCGCGAACGCGGAAAAGTACAAGAATATGCCGACTCTCGGATTTACCCACTATCAGCCCGCGCAGCTGACAACCGTCGGAAAACGTTTCACGCTGTATCTCCAGGATTTCATTTTCGATATCGAACGGGTGGAGCGCGAGCTTGAGAACCTGCCGATGCGCGGAGTCAAGGGCACGACCGGAACACAGGCAAGTTTCATGGAGCTTT
>CALXMJ010000393.1 GCA_944389445.1 uncultured Victivallales bacterium
TGAACCATGCTGTCCCATCCCCAGATCCAGTACGACTGGGAGGCGCGGATGGCCCCCGGCCGGTCCGGCACGATCAGGGATTCCAGCGTCGGGACCGCGTTGTCCAATGCGGAATCCAGCGCTTCGCTGCCGGTGTGGAATCGGACGCCTTCGCGGAAACGCTGTTCCCAGCGGTTGATCCGATCCGCGGCGGAGGCGAAATCGGGACGTTCTTCGCTGTCGAACTGGAAGGCGAAGACAAACAGTTCCCCCTTCTCCTTGGTTTCCATGTAATATTTGAAGGGTTCGTGCCGGGAGAGGGTCGAACAGGGAACCGAGCAGAGAAACCGGAGAAGCAGAGAGCCGGAGGGATCGTGAATTTCCGTTTTCATGGACCCGTCCGGAAGAATGGTCCACGGATCGGTTTTGCGTCCGGGAAGGGCGGTGAAGACATGGCCGTGAAGCAGGGCCCTCGCACGCACGTCGTGTCCCGCTGGATTGTCCAGAACGCGAACCACCTGGTAAAGGGTGTTGCGCTCCAGAAGGAATTCATGACGGATCCGGACTCCGGCCAGTTCGCATTCGGAGCGGTAGCCGAAGGGATAGTGGGTGGTCTGGTTGAATTCGAGATAATAGCTGCGGCCGTCGACGAGAAGCTGGATGCGTCCGGCCTTCGCGAATGCGGACTCCTGGGAAGCGGTAAGGACGGCGGCGCGCCGGAATCCCTGTTTCCCGACATAGTACAGAGTGGAAATGCCTCCATGACGGACGACGTCGGCGGCGATTCTTCCGGAGACGTAATGGTTGAACTCCAGTCCGAACCCGTGCTCCGCAAAGGGAAGATGATCCTTGAATGAGTGAATCATGAAGAGCTCTCTCCTTCTGATTTGGATTGTTGTGACGAAGGTACTCTAATTCGTTTTTGCTGTTTTTCAACTGTCCGGAGGCAGACGTGTTCCGGAAGAAAAGGAATCTTTTCTGTCGCAAATCGGACAATTTTTCTTGCGGAGAATTTGCTCTCCCCCCTTGAATCCGAATGCGCAATATCGTATAATTATATTAGGAAATCGAGGGAAAGAATGGGATTATGAACCGGATTCAATTTCAGACAATTGCCAATGAAGTCGGTGTCAATGTTCGGACAATCTACCGCGTCATGAACAACAACGGCGCTGTCTCCGATTCCACCCGCAAAAAGGTGGTGAACGCTCTGAACCGTTACGGCTATCTCTGCGCCGGACAGCGCAAAAGTGAAAACATCGTCTTTGACATCTGCAAAAATGAATTCACCGAACGCATCGGCATTCAGCTGATGCAGTCGCTTTCCATGCAGGATTTCAAGTGCATTCCCACCAATCATACGGAGAATCGCGAACGGTTCATGGCGGCGGTTTCCGATGCCTCCATTGTGGTGATGTGCTCCTTTCCCCGGCAGAGCCTCATTGATGAGATCAAGTTTGCCAATCCGGATTGCGTGGTCATCAATATTCTGGGCGGAAACTGCGGGGATGTCGCCATTGATTCCGACGATTATCTGGGCGGAGCCATTGCGGCGCGCCATCTGTATGCAAACGGGCATCGGCATGTGCTGGTGGCTTCGGCTCTCGATCAGCCCAATCATGTCGACCGCTGCAAGAGCTTTCAGGCGGAAATGATGTTCCTGAATCCGAAGTGCCGGGTCGATTTTCTGGAATTCGTGCCGGGAAGGGACGATGCGCCGATCTTCTGGCACCGCTATTTCTCCGCGGAACGGAAACTGCCGACGGCGATTTTCTGCACGATGGGCGGCATCGCCTATTATCTGCCCTACTACGCGGCAAAATGCGGAATCCGGATTCCGGAGGACATCAGTCTGGTCAGCTACAATCGTCCGAGGGATTCGCATATTTCTTCCGCATCGCCGGGCGAACTCTTTCCTCTTGATTCGATTGTCTTTGAACCGGAACAGATTGTCGCATGGGGCAACTATTTCATTCTGCACCGGCCGCTGGATACGGCGGGAAATCCGGTGCATACGCTGATCCGGCCGAAACTGGTCGTGAACAATACGGTGAAAAACATTAACAGCGGGGTGGATCTATGAAGCAGTATCCGACAACTCTTACGAAAAACAAAAATCGAAACAGTTTCACATTGATTGAACTCCTTGTGGTAATTGCAATCATCGCGATCCTTGCCGGAATCCTTCTTCCGGCTCTGAATTCCGCTCGGGCGAAGGCGCAGATGATTTTCTGCTCGTCCAATCAGAAAAACATCGCGCTGATGAGCATTCAGTATGCCGGCGACAATGACGATTTCATGCCTCCCTCTTACAATGAAAACTATCTGAATCCCGCACCGAATTATCGCTTCCTGAATTATTCCTGGCTGTATGCCACGCACCGGTATACGGGAAAGGAGGTGGAGTGGAATGCTCCGGCAAATCCGGTTTACCGGTGCCCCGCGGCGCCCGAGGAGGTGTTTGTCAGCGCCGATGTCCCGAAGATGCTGATGTCGAACTACGCGTGGACAAACCGCATGGGTGCAAAACTTTCCTGGTGCGAGAGAAATACCATGAAGCGTCTTTCGAAATGCCGTCTTCCTTCCGTGACCGGGTATCTGATGGATCTCGCCGGCGGGATATACGATGCAATCGCACCCAGTTACATGAGTACTTATCCTCCCGAAAAATTCAGGCGGCATGGATTGAAAACCAATGCCGCGTTTGTCGACGGACACGTTGAGAGCATTCGCTATACCTCGCTGACGGTGATGCGAAGCGGCGTTTATATCCTTGGCTGGCCGGAAGGCGGCAGTCAGAACCCCTGGCAATCGTGAATGGAAAGAGAGGAAATCAATGAACTGGAAACCATGGATTCTTTCGGTTTTGTCCGGCTTCTTTGCCGCGGATGCCGTTTTTGCGGCAACTTTGCACGAGAACGATTTCGAGGCGCTGGGAACGCTGAATTTCCGCGGCTCCTTCGGTCCCCGCTGGATCGGAGATCTGAAAACGGCGGAACGCGAGGGGCATGTAAAGGTGCATCGAAGGGGACTTTGCGAACAGGGGGAGAAGTCGCATTCCGGTGTGATGTCCTATGTGCTGGATCTGACAGTGGACAAAAGTTCCGGAAAATGGGGCGGAGCGTGCATGTTTCAAAGTCCTCCTCTGCGGATCCCCCTGGATAAGCCGGTCTATCTGACGGGCTATGTGTATCCGGAGGTCCTGCCGCCGGATCTGATTCTCTCTCTGGGAGTGATCTTCGAGGCCACGGATCCGAAAACCGGGAAAAAGAGCGGCGGCTCGCTGCGTCTGACCCGGCGCGGCGTCGATCCCGAGGGGTGGATGGTGTTCAGCGAGGATGTCGCCAAACTGGTGACCGGTCGCTTCCCCGGAGCGGTCATGACCGGGTGGATGATTGATATTCACTCGAATCGCGCCTTTCATGGTCAGCGCGTGAAACTGTATCTGGACGACATCTCCGTGACGGATTCGCCTCCCTCCGTGAATGTGACCAAAGACGGTGTGGTGCGTGGACACGATATTCTCAGCCGGACTCCCTATGAGGTCAGCTATCTCTCCTATTACCGCGAGGTTCCGGAATCGGCTCCGAACCGGGCCTTCAACTCCAGTTTCGAACTCGGGATGAAGGACTGGTTTCCGACGGTCCAGCGGAGTCAGGTACGGCAGAAAACCGGAAAGCGGATCGAACTGCCCGATCCCGCGGCGATCTTCCGGATCGCCTCTCCCTCCGACGCGCCTCATGGCAGACGGGTCTTCAAGGTCGAACGGAATGGAAAAAAGAACTATGTGACTCTCCGCTCTCTGCCGCTGCAGATTCAGGATGGAAAGGATTATGTGCTTTCCTTTTATGCGCGGGCGTCAAAACCGACCCTTCTGCGGGTCAACTCCCGGCAGGTGAAGCTCTCCGGCACCTGGAAGCGCTTTGTGGTTCCTTTTC
>CALXMJ010000394.1 GCA_944389445.1 uncultured Victivallales bacterium
ACTCGAATGTCAGACCGAGTGCGGGAGAACCGCAGAAGTGCATGGAAGTCAGCCTTCCCCGCAGAAATCGGAAAAAGGGTTCGAGGGCATCCGCCTTCCGATGGCATCGGCAAACAAAATGAAACAAATCCTGCGCCGTCACGCTCAGATTCAGAAGAGTGGGCTTCAAGGTTCCCTTCCCGATCAGGAAACGCAGTGCCGCAAACGCCATCGGGAAATGTTTTGCAAGCGTTGCACGGCTGTCATCCCGCAGAAAGCACCAGATCAGGTAGCGGAATCTTACAAGCTGATCCTTGCGGATGATTTCCGCATCTTTGACAATACAGGTCAAATGTTCAATACTTCGTTTGAAAAAAGCAAAGGCATCGGCTTCGAATTCCTCCGCATCCAGAATATCGGAGGAATTTTTCCTGCTGGAATGGAAAAGGAGCAGGCGCACCGCAGCATAAAAGCAGATTTCCGGCGCAATCCGTTCATACAGCAGAATCCGCTGATACGCGTTTCCAATCTGGCGGAGACGGGCTGTTTCGGGATGAATCCGCCGTGAGTAGGAAGCGTTCGCATACTTGCCGCGATAGTGGAAGAGCTCCGAAGCGAACTCCATGATCTGCTTTGTCAGTTTCCGCGGCTCTTCCATCCGGACTCCGCCGGCGACGGCGGGACAGTCGTAACGGAAAGAGGCCGAAACGGAACCGTCCTGCCACTTATATACGTCAAGCGGATACAAACGGCATGCCAGGGGTTTTGCGTCGAACCCGTATCTTTTGTGAATGATGCATAAGCCGTCCGAATCCAGGAAAACACAGCGTTTGTCCGCTCTCTTGCGCAGGAAGACACCGCGAAGAGTCTTTTTGAAATAAGAAGGAGAAGCCCCGTCCCACCCGCTGAAATCCAGCGCGGAGATCCGAGCGGCTTCCGCGGAAGTCACCGGAACAGGCCAGCCGCAGTCACAGCATTTCCCGCAGGAAATGCAGGCGGAAGACTGTTTTTTGTAAAAATGGATTTTTTCGCTCATTAATCCCGCCGATCCGAAGAAATTCTGCCGGTTAACTGACAGGCACATGCTCCGGCATTGCTCCAGGAATCCGTCTCCAGAACCAGTGTAATGACTTCAGCGGTTGCCATCCCGTGACAGAACTCGCCGTAGAGACGTCCTGCCAGTTCCGAAACTCCGGGATTGTGACCGCAGAACATTGCCTCTTCGACGGTATCGGGGAAAGCGCGAACCAGTCCCAGCAGATCATCAGTGTCTCCCTCATAGATTGCGGAATCCGTGATGATGCTTTCCGGATCAAGCTTCAGCTCTTCCGCAATCAGGCGCAGGGTGTAAAGCGCTCTCGGCGCGGGACTGGAGATCAGAAGTCCCGGAGCCGCCCCCCGTTTCCGGAGTTCGATTCCGGCCTTTTTTGCATCCGCCGCCCCGCGTGGAGCGAGAGTCCGTTGGAAATCCGACGAAACCAGTCCGAACGGTTCCGCCTTGCCATGCCGGATAATATGAATTTTCTTTGACATGCCAGCTACCTCAATTAATCCAATTCCCTTAATATAGCCCGGAATCGTAATGAATTCAAAAAAAATATATTGCAAAAAAAGTTTTTCCTGATATATTTCCCTAACAACATGATAACAAGGAAAGGGTGAGAGAATGTTTGATTATTCAAAGGCAAAAAACGCGTTGGCTGAATATCTGGCAGGAACCAAAAAAGCGTCGGAAATCAAAGGGTTCTTTTCTCCATATGGAATCTATCAGCAGAAAAACGATCTTTTCATGATGCGTCTCCGCATCAACGGAGGCAGACTTTCCCTGGAAAATCTGCGGAAAGTGATCCGGATTGCAAAAGCAAGCGAGGCTGCCTACATGCATCTGACCACCCGGCAGGATATTCAGCTTCATGACGTTCCGCCGACAAAGATTGCTCCAATCATGGACCTCTGCGGAGAAGAAGGCCTTCCGTTCCGCGGAGGCGGAGGCGACACGTTCCGCAACATTCTCACTTCGGCGCTCAGCGGACTGCGGAAAGAGTCCGTCTTTGATGTCATTCCTTATGCGGATGAACTCAAAAAATACATTTTCACCATTGACAAAGCATTTGAACTTCCTCGAAAAATCAAGATCGGACTCTTTGACGCGCCGCAGGATGAGCACTTTGCCCGAGTCCAGGACCTCGGCTTCCTTGCCGCCATGAAGGACGGAGTCAAAGGATTCAAGGTCTGGGGCGGAGGCGGAATCGGACGCAACAGCGCGGAAGGCGTGCTGCTTTTCGACTTTCTTCCGGCTGTCGATCTGAAAAAAGCGGCAAAAGCCATGATTGATCTTTTCTCGGATCACGGAAACCGTCAGAACCGGGCGGTTGCGCGCATCCGCTACATTGTAAAAAATCTCGGCAGGGAAGAATTCACCGCTCTGTACCGCTCCTATTATGAAAAGGCGGAGGCGCCTGTCACGACTCCCCTTCCGGAACAGGCGCCCGAGCGGACTCTTCCGAAAAGTTTCAGCGCTCATTTGAATCCGGGACTCGAGGACTGGAAAACCCTGAATACCTGTCCCGCCCTCAAAGAGGGTAACTCCCTTGTGCATGTCCGGATTCCGTGGGGAAACCTGAAATGCAAAGATTTGGAGGCAGTTGCCTGGATCATGGAGAAATATTCGCTTGCCGAACTCCGTCTGACTCCGGACCGCAATTTCTACTTCATCGACTTCCCGACGGACGCCCTCCCCGCGCTCTATGACGATCTTCTGAAACTTCTGCCCCGGATTGACACAACACTGAACTCCTTTGTCGGACAGGTTGTCACCTGTATCGGCTGTACCGTGTGCAAGATCGGTGTTCTGAACTCGCCGGAACTGGGTGGACGCATCGGAAAACTCCTTGACGATTATTTCAAGGACAAGCATGAAGAGAAAATCCGTCTGGCAGATGAAATTCTCGGGAAAATCAAAATTTCCGGCTGTCCCAGCTGCTGCACGGCGCATCCCGCGGCCGATATCGGGCTGAACGGTCTTCTCAAAGGCGGGGCAAAAATGTGGCAGTTCTATCTCCGGAAAGAGCCCGGTCAGATCCTCGGCGAACCCGAGCCGGAACCGACCCCGGATGAACAGGCTCCGGAAAAGATTCTCTCTCTTCTGGGACTCAAATAAATATCCGGTTCTCAAACAAAAGAGGCAAGGATCATCATGCCGACAATCATCCCCTCCATGTGGAGCGCGTTTCTCATGGATGAAACTCCGGAACAGATGGTCAAAACCATGCTGGCTTACGGCTATGACTGTACGGAACTTTCCGATGAACATGCTCAGGTTCTCCTGGACAGAGGAATCCCCGGACAGGTCGGAGCAAAATTCAAATCCGTTCTGGATGATCTTGGATTCTCCATTCCGCAGGCGCATCTCATGCTGCATTGCGATCCAGGGGAATCCGACCCCCTGCGCCGGCAAAAACAGGCGGATACCTTCCGGAAATGGTTCGAACTCTTTCATGCGCTGGATGTCAAAGCAGCGGTTCTTCATCCCGCAGGCTTGAACGCCCCCAGAGACTATACCTACGGAAGCGGTCCTCTGTGGGAAAATACAATCAGAACGCTGGAAGAGTTCCTGGAATGGACCAAAGACATGTCTTTTACCATCTGTCTTGAAAATCTGCCGTACAGTTATCAATCCAGCGATCGTCTGATTCAGCTGATTGAATCGGTCCGCGGAGGGGAACGCCTCGGAATCTGTCTGGACACGGGACATCTTGCCCTGAATCAGGGAGACTGCACGGCATTCATCCATGCGGCGGGGAAGCGCTTGAAAGCCCTCCATATCACAGACTGCATTTCCTGTCCGGACGGCGGCAAACACGATCACTTTTTCCCGACAGCCGGATCAATTCCGTGGAAGGAAGTCGTTTTCGCTCTGCGGGAAACGGGATACCGGGGACTCTTCAACTATGAGGTACCAAGAGAACGGAACTGCTCCAGAGAGATTCTTCTCCTGAAACTGGACTACAGCAGAAAATTGGCGGATGCGCTTCTGAACGTGTAAAATCAGATGCAGTAATCCATGAAATCCGCACTGTTCTGTCTGGACTGGTCGACCATATCCTGAAGCGAAACCTTCGCAAGGCTTTCCCGGATTTCGGAGTTGAGGCGCATCCAGATTTCCCTTGCGGCGCAAAGATCCTGACGCATACAGGAAAGCGAAGAGTCCACGCACTCGACGATGGCAATCGGACCTTCCATGACCTCCACGATCTCAAGAAGCGTCAGATATTTCGGGATCCGCGCCAGCTTGTATCCGCCCTTCGCGCCCCGGATGGATTTCACCATGCCGGCGTTCCGCAGTTCGATAATCAAACGGCTGATGTACTTTTCTGAAATTTTCTGCGATTCCGCAATATCGCGTATCATTCTCGGAGAACCACTCTCATGCAACGCAAGATCCAGCAGTATCCGAAGTCCATATCTGCCTTTTGTTGAAATTTTCATTGTTTTTTCTCTTCCATTTTCTCTGTCGCCAAAAAAAGGACTCGCGGGATTCCCCCGCAAGTCCTTGAAAAACAGATATGGTGGGACCTGCCGGGCTTGAACCAGCGACCCGGTGATTATGAGTCACCCGCTCTAACCGACTGAGCTAAGGTCCCGAAAAAAACCGGAGTCTGTCACGGACTCCGATACTTGTACTATACATGAACTATTCCGTAACGCAAGTCCCGCGCGGAAAAAAAACGCTTTTCCCGCAGGAAAAGTCACGGTTTCACATAAGCATAGCCGTCTGACTGCAAACGGACTAATTCGACAATTCCCGCCGGAACAAAGCAACAGCCGCCGATCATCTCCTCTTCTTTCAGATTGTGAGTCTCCATGGCATGACGGCACAGCAGAATTCTCACATGCCCCAATTTCAGTAAGGCGGTTGATTCAGCGGCGCAACCGGAATCCCGATGGAAAAACTTCACGGCAGGACCGTTTGCCGGAAGCACGACCTTGAAATCGCCTTCCGGAAGAGCGGATAGATAATTCCTGGCATATCCCAGCGCCGCTTCAAGGGAAAATTCATCCTCGCGATTCAAATGCGGAAGCAGATTGCAGCACATATCTCATCCTTTCGTAAAAATAAAAAAGTCTGAAAAGACATGCTGAACGAGGACACATCTTTTCAGACTCAAATTCAATAAGAGAAAGTTTCTTTTTTCAAAAAACAAGCGGAACAGCCAAACGCATTTCAGGCAGTATTGGTTGTTCCGCGGCAAAATCTCAATTTAAACTCGGAGAGAATATGTCTCACAGAGTAAAAATACCAAGATTTGCCTGTGCCGCCCTCCCCTTGAAAGAAGAGAAAACGGAGACATTGCGGAATCCGCGAGCCGTTATTTTCTTCAAAGCAGCGACCGCTCTTTTCACCGGTCTTGCAAAAGGAGACTCAATGAAAAAAGAGCTGCAGTGAACGTACCACGATTCCACCGAGGAAACAACCCGGAACACGACTCCATCCATCCAGGAGGAAACGGCATTCCGAACGCTCAGGTGAATCGAGAGAACGTCAGGAAGAGAAGCCATGACGAACTTCAAATTCTGACACTCGCCGCAGCATGCCGTACCGAGACTCCACGAGAATGTATTCTCATGGAGAAATTCCGTTGTGAATGTGATTGTTGTATCGTTCATTCTGGAAATCCGGTACGGTTCTGGCGCTCTTCGAAACGGTTCTTACTTCTTGGCGGCTTCGTTTTTCTGAAGTACGCCGGCTTCCAGCAGTTTGTCGATCAGCTGCTGCATGGAGTTGAAGGCGGCAAGGAAACCGTTCGGAGGCATGATGACGCGGATTGATCCCTGGGGGACAGGAGGCTTGCCGTCTTCGGTCGGCTGGAGCGTAACAAAGTCAAATCTGACCATGCCGCCCGCGAAGTGAATCTGTCCGATGCCGTCTGCGAAGATTTCTTTCTTTTCGTTCATTTCAAGAACCTTTCTCTTTGTTTGTTGTTTTTCAATCCACCATGGATTTTGAAACCTTACTATAAATAAGGAAAGAAGCGATGTCAAGCCCTGCTGAGGAAAATAATGGCAAAAAAAAAGCTTCCGGAGCGATTTTTGCGCTTTTTCTCTCTGATTTTACCGCTCAGGGATCGACGATTTTACCGCCGATCGGGATATAGACGGACGGCGTGTACTGGCTGGCGGATGTCAAATGCGGATCCACCTGATCGTCGAAGAATATATGAGGTTTCAGAATGGCAAGAATGCGTCCCTTGTCCATTCCCCCGAGGAAGAAGGTCTGGTCGACCGTAATATTCCATGCGCGAAGGGTTGTCACCATCCGTTCATGGGCGGGTGCGCTCCTCGCGGTCACGATTGATGTTTTCAGATGGCGGCGGCAGCCGGGATCCGCGGCTATTTTTTCATCTTCAAGCTTATGGAGTTTAGCGAGTTTGGCGAAAAGGTCCGCAAGCGGGCCCGGACTGTGCGGAATGGATGCCTTGGCTTTCTCAACGGCATAGAAACGATCAATTCCGGAATTTTTATAGACCGATTCCGCGCTGTCGTCGGCGATGACTCCGTCGAAGTCGAAAGCGATCCGGAGTTCGTCATCGCCGTCCTCGTCCTCCGCGGAGCTTTCCAGAACCTGTCCGGCGGCATAGCCTTCCGCGTTCGCCCGCTGGACATCGGCAGCGTTCGCGGAAAGGAACAGGGATACATTGTAGGCGGGAATGTATTTGAAGGGAGAATCGCCGGTTGTGAATGCGGCCCGTACAATCTCCAGCTTGTAGTGCTGAATCGAATTGAATACGCGCAATCCGGTGTCCGGATCGTTGTGGCTGAGCAGAACGACCTCGACCGGCTGGGTGTCCGGATGAAATTTGTTCAGCGCCAGCAGACGTTTCACAAACGGAAACGCCACTCCCTTTTTCAAAATATCATGCTGATGCTCCAGCTGATAGGCCCGATAGGCGGCGAGCCCGTCTCTGCGGAAAATCTCGTCCGCTTCGTCCAGTTCGAACAGCGCGCTGGATGCGACACCGATCACCAGTTTATCTTCGATTTGATACGCCATAGTCCATTACCCTCGGTTGATTTCCATACTCTACCACCGAAATCTGTTTTTCACAATCGAAAACTCTATTTTATCCGTTTTTTTTCAGTGCCGCTCCGGAGAAGAAGTCTTTCTTTGCCGCGGGCAGCGTGTCCACGCGGACGGAAAAACGGAACACAATATTGAAAAACAACTTTTCCATGGTATTGTTCAGGGGAAACAACGAAAGGATTGTGGAATGGAACCGGTTTTGCTCGCCCCCGCCGGAGATTTCGAGTCGCTTGAAGCAGCGCTGCAAAACGGAGCGGATGCTGTCTATTTCGGCATCGGCAGACTCAACATGCGAGCCGGCGCCGCGGCGAATTTCTCGCCGTACGATTTGCCGGAGATTGTCCGGCGATGCCGCGCCAGAAGAGCAGAAGCATGGCTCACGCTCAATACGATTGTCTATGACGGGGAACTGGATGAAATCCGGAAACTCTGCCGCCGGGCAAAAGAAGCGGGAATCGGCGCGGTCATAGCCATGGATCCGGCAGTGATCGGAGCGGCGTGCGAAATCGGACTGCCGATCCATCTATCCGTTCAGGCGAATGTTTCGAACATGGAATCGGTCCGTTTTCACTCCCGGTATGCCGATGTGCTCGTGCTGGCGCGGGAACTTTCCCTGGAACAGATCGCCCGGATCTGCCGTGAAATCCGGAGGCAGGAGATCCGGGGACCTTCCGGAGAGCTCGTTAAAGTGGAGATTTTTGTTCACGGAGCACTCTGCGTTGCCATTTCGGGCAAATGTTACATGAGTCTTGTCGAATTCAACGCATCGGCAAACCGGGGAACCTGTTTTCAGAGCTGCCGCCGGAAATACACGCTCCGGGACGCGGAAACCGGAGCGGAATTCCTCATTGACAATCAGTATGTCATGTCGCCGAAAGACCTCTGCACGATCGAATGTCTGGGAGCCATTCTTGACAGCGGAGTCTCCATTTTGAAGATCGAAGGACGCGGACGGTCCGCGGATTATGTCGCACGAACGGTCTCCGTCTACCGGGAATGCGTCGACCTCTGGAAATCCGGGAAGAAGGCATCTCCGGAACAGTGTTCCGAATGGAAACGGAGACTCGCGGAAGTATTCAACCGAGGTTTCTGGGAGGGCGGCTATTATCTCGGACGCAGGCTGGGCGAATGGTCCGCATCCGGCGAGAACCGGGCAACCCTGAAAAAAGTCTTTCTCGGAACTGTCGTCAATTACTATCCGAAGGCAAAGGCGGTGGAACTCCTCCTGACCTCGGATGCTCTGCAAGACGGAACTCGTCTGCTGGTCACGGGCAAAACAACGGGCGCGCTCGAACTTCCGGCGGAAGGCCTGCGGGTAGAAGACACGCCCGTGCAGATTGCTCAGAAAGGCTCGCACGTCACGTTTTTCTGCGGAACAAAACTCCGCCCGAACGACAAAGTCTATCGGCTGGAACCGGTCACTTGCTGACAAATTTCAGCATTTTCAGATTTTTGTTCAGGTCCGGCGGATAACGCATCGGCAGATCAACGGTCGTCGACTTCACCATCACGGGCTTGTAATGCGTAAACGTATCGAATGAATACTTTCCGTGATACGCGCCGAATCCGCTGCCGCCGACGCCGCCGAAGGGCATTTCCGGATTCAGCAAATGCATTACCGTTTCATTGATGCAGACCCCGCCGGAAGAGGTCTCCTCCAGCACCTGCTCCCAGTTGTGTTTCCCGAAGTAATACAGTGCCAGCGGCTTGGGACGTGCCTTGATCTGCGAGAGCACCTCGTTGATATTCGTGAACTGAAGCAGCGGAAGAATGGGCCCGAAAATCTCCTCCTGCATGACGGGATCGCTCCAGGTAACGCCGTCAACCACGGTCGGCGCAATGTAGAGCCGGGATTTGTTGAAATTGCCTCCGCAGAGAAGCGCGCCCGACCCCATCAGTTTCAGAAGGCGGTCGAAATGCTTCTCATTGATGATGTGCGGATAATCCTCCGACGTGGAAGGATCCTCCGTATAAAAATGCTTGATCCAGTAGAGCAGTCTGTCTGTGAACGCTTTCTTGACCGAGGTGTGAACATAGACGTAATCCGGCGCCACGCAGGTCTGCCCGGCGTTCAGGAACTTTCCCCATGCGATGCGTTTTGCCGCCAAGTTCACCTTGACATCCGAATCGACGATGCAGGGACTTTTCCCTCCGAGCTCCAGAGTCAGCGGGGTCAGGTTCTCCGCCGCGGCGCGCATAACGGCTTTCCCTCCGGCGGCACCGCCGGTATAAAAGATGTAATCGAACTTCTCCTTCAGCAGTTCAATCGCCACATCCACACCGCCGTTGAACACATGGACATGCGCGGGCTGGAAGACTTTTTTCACGATGGATTCGATAATCCCGGCGGTCGCCTCCGCCTGTTCCGCGGGTTTCAGAATGACCCGGTTGCCCGCAGCGACCGCACCGATCAGCGGAGAGATCATCAGCTGGAACGGATAGTTCCACGCGGAAAAAATCAGAACATTGCCGAGTGGCTCCGGATAGATATAGCCCTTGGAACAGAAATTCAGCAGAGAAGTCCCGACCCGCTTTCTCTGGACATAATCCGGCAGATGCTTGATCATCATGGAGAGCTCCTCCAGAACGACGGAGGTTTCCGTTGCAACTGCCTCGAACTCGCATTTGCCGAGATCTTTGCGTAAAGCGGCGCAGATCTCCGGTTCCCTTGCCTTGATTTCGGAGAAAAGCGCACGCAGAGAATCCAAGCGGAAATCAAGGCTCATGGCGGAAAACTTCCGCTGTTCCTCCAATATCTGTCTGATGTCTTCCATAAGGGTACGCCTCCTTGCTTTCTGATTTAATGTAACATTTTCCAGACTCGATAAACCTCTGTCATGCTCCACGCCTGTGCGTCGCAGCCGCGCTGAGTGTGGGGATAATCGCCGTCCACGATTTCCGCGATCTGGCCGACGCAGCCGGCGCGCATGATGATCTCGGAAGAAGAGAGGAGCGAACGTGCGGTATCTCTTCCTGCGTCGCCATAGGTCATGACCCACGCCTCGCAGTAACTCGGGAACGGCCATGTCCAGGCGGTTCCGTTGTGATAAGCGGGTTTGCGGCGGGTGTCCTCGTCGCCCTCGTAAGTTCCGCGATAGGGATGCGAGGGATCATTCAGAAGCCGCCCGTCCGCGCCGCAG
>CALXMJ010000395.1 GCA_944389445.1 uncultured Victivallales bacterium
CATCGAAGGCAACTGCGATGACCGCGGGTCCGACGAATACAACCGCGCGCTCGGCGAACGCCGCGCCCTCTCCGCAAAGGAATATCTCCTGAACAAGGGAATCGCCGATTCCCGCATCCGTACCATCAGCTACGGGGAAGAACGTCCCGCCGCGTCCAACGCGGATGAAGCTGGACGCGCCAAAAACCGCCGCGACGATTTCGTCGCCGTCAAACTCAGAAAATAACCACGGATCGAAACCGATACGGCGCCGGGGTCCGCCCCGGCGTTTTTTTGCAGAACAGCCATGAATCCATCCGCAGATGAAATCGCTCAGGCGCTCGGCCTGGAGAAGCATGCCGAAGGCGGCATGTTCCGGGAACTCTTCCGTTCCGTCGTGAGAACTCACGCCACAAAACAGCGCCGCGCCGCGACAAGCATCTTCTACATGCTCCGGGGTAACGAGATCTCACGCTGGCACATGGTGAAATCCGACGAGATCTGGATGTATCATGCCGGCTCTCCCGCCGTTCAACTCCTGCTGCTCCCCGATGGAACATTCGAGGAACGGATCGTCGGCCCCGATGTCCTCGGCGGAGAGTTTCCCCAGAGTCTGATTCCCGCGTGGACGTGGCAGAGCACGGTTCTTCTGGACCGCTCCGAACAGAGCTGGGGGCTCTTCGGTGCCGTGGTATGTCCCGGATTCGAATACCAGGATTACGCGGAAGGCTCCGCGGAAGAACTCATCCAAAAGTATCCCGAGGCAAAAGACCGTATTCTGGAACTCGGGCTCGCATGACGTGAATCATCAACAAAAGAGAGAAAGCATGAAAAAAACGGACTATTTCGGAATCGCATTTCTGGTTCTTCTTGCCCTGCTCATTGTATTTTTCCCGGTCAACCACACCTTTCTGGCAAAACTCACCCGGAACGGCTGTATTGTCAACGGCTCGTTTGAATGGACCGGATTCACGCTGAAAGGGCTCGACCAGTTCGGAAACGTGACAAAGGCGGCGCCCTATCTGATGGGGTTCCTGAAATTCGCTCTTCTGGCGATGTTCGGAGAGATGGTCAAGAACCGGATCAAAACAGGATTCTGGCATACGGATCTTTTCTTTGTCCGCGTGATTACGTGGGGCGTCTTCGGCATGATTATGACGATCGCCTTTGCTCTGTTTGCGGGCGGAGTCGCAAGCGTTATGGGAACTCCGCTCTGGTTCGGCGGAAAGGATATGGGAGAGCTGGGGAACAAGCTGATCTTCGCAATCTCGACCTCGTTCTGGATGAACCTGATCTTCGCGTATCCGATGATGCTCGGGCATGAATGGTTCAACGTGGTGTTCGCAAAACGCAGATTTGTCGGAGGCACCGAATTTCTCGGGCTGATCGACAAGCACGCGTGGGGCTCCTTCATCCCGAAAACGATTGTCTACTTCTGGCTTCCCGCGCATACGGTCACGTTTCTGCTTCCGGCGGAATACCGCGTGCTGATGGGGGCGTTCCTGAGCATGGCGCTCGGGTTCTTCCTGACAATCCGGTCTGTTAAAAGAACTTAAATTCATATAGTAAAGGTGCAAATCATGGAAACGGAATTCTGGCAGAAGGACATCGAACTCATGGACCGGAAGGATTTGGAAGCCTTCCAGCTCGGATGTCTCAAGAAAACACTCAAACAGGCGGCAAAGTCGCCTTTCTATGCGCCGATCCTGACGGAAAAGGTCATCGACTCGATCAAGACTCTGAAAGACATCGAACGTCTTCCGCTCGTTGAAAAGCAGACCCTCCGGGATCACTTCCCCTATGGTTTTCTCGCCGCGCCGATGAAGGACATCGTGCGTCTGCACTCCTCCTCCGGAACGACCGGCACGCCGACCGTGGTGTTCCATACGCAGCACGATCTTGACCTCTGGTCGAACATGACCGCCCGTTCCGCCTTTATGGCGGGAGCGCGCCCGACCGACGTCTTCCAGAACATCATGGGATACGGACTCTTCACCGGCGGACTCGGATTCCATTACGGAATGGAAAAACTCGGAGCGCTCGTCATTCCGAGCGCAGCGGGGAACTCAAAACGCCAGATCTGGTTTATGAAGACCTTCGGGACAACCGTCTGCCACATTCTTCCGAGCTATTCGATGCGCCTTTTGAGCTTCTTCCCCGAATGCGGACTCGATCCGAAAAAAGATCTGAAACTGCGAATCTTCTTCGCCGGAGCGGAACCCTATTCCAATGCATTCCGGCATCAGATCGAGGAATCGTTCGGCGTCGAGGTCTACAACTCCTACGGACTTTCCGAGATGTGCGGTCCCGGACTCGCCTTCGAGTGCCGCGAACGCAATGACGGACTCCATCTCTGGGAGGATCAGTACCTTATGGAAATCATCGATCCGGAAACCGGCGAGGTTCTGCCGGAAGGCGAGGAAGGAGAACTTGTCCTTACCTCTCTCCAGCGCGAAGCCATGCCGCTGATCCGCTACCGCACTCACGACCTGACACGCATTATTCCGGAACCCTGTCCCTGCGGCAGAACACACCGGAGAATCGCCCGCATGAAGGGACGTTCCGACGATATGCTCATCATCAACGGGGTCAACATTTTCCCGCAGCAGATCGAAAAAGCGATTCTGACAGTGCCGGAAATCGGCGCGCACTACATCATCGAAATCACGAAGGAAAATCTTCTTGACCGCATTCACGTCAAAGTGGAAGTCAATCCGAACTACTTCACCGGTTCGCTGGAAGCAATGGACGCCATCCGGAAAAAGGTCGTCGACGCGCTCAAAACCGAACTCGGAGTCAATCCGCGGGTCGAACTGGTCGCGCCGAACTCACTTCCCGCCGACGAGGGCAAAGCCAAGCGAGTCTTCGATCTCCGCGACAAGGACTACGCAAAATAAACGGCTGATTTTATGGACAGAATCAAATTCACCGAACAGGAAAAGAAAATTCTCGGGCGCAGCGGCGATTTCCGGGTGCTCCGGCGCTACCGGGAATCCGCCATTGCGGTTTCGCTGCTGTTCTGTCTGCTCTTTCTCGGAATCGGCATTGCCTCGCGGAGCTGGATACCGCTCTGCGTCTGCGCCGTTCTCTATGCGCTTCTCACCATGGCGGAAAAACTCGCCTACGCCAATGCGCTCGCGGGCTATAAAAGCATCATCGTCAAGCTCGCAAACCGACTGAACGAACTCAAACCAAAATAATCTTTCAAGGATACAAACTTATGGAAAACAGAGAATACGATTTTTCCGCCATCGAAAAGAAATGGCAGAAATACTGGGAGGACAACAAGACCTTCAAAGCCGAAGACATCAGCGACAAAAAGAAGCTCTATGTCCTCGACATGTTCCCCTACCCCAGCGGAGCCGGACTGCACGTCGGCCATCCCGAGGGCTACACCGCCACCGACATCTTCTGCCGTTACAAGCGCATGCGCGGCTTCAACGTTCTCCATCCGATGGGATGGGACGCCTTCGGCCTTCCCGCGGAACAGTATGCCGTCGAAACCGGACCCCATCCGGCCATCACCACGAAAAAGAACGTCGAAACGTTCAAGCGGCAGATCAAGTCCCTCGGCTTCAGCTACGACTGGGACCGCGAAATCAACACCACCGATCCGAAATACTATCGCTGGACCCAGTGGATTTTCCTTCAGCTCTATAAAAAAGGACTCGCCTATGTGGATGAGGTCCCTGTGAACTGGTGCCCCGCCCTCGGAACCGTTCTCGCCACCGAGGAGGTCATCGACGGCAGAAGCGAACGCGGAAATCATCCGGTCATCCGCAAGCCCATGCGCCAGTGGATGCTGAAGATCACAGACTACGCCGAACGGCTCCTCGCCGACCTCGACCAGCTCGACTGGCCCGAGGGAATCAAGGAGATGCAGCGCAACTGGATCGGCAAATCCGAAGGCGCGGAAGTCATTTTCAAAATCGACGGAACGGATAAAACCGTCACGGTCTTCACCACACGTCCCGATACGCTGTTCGGCGCGACCTATCTGGTGCTCTCGCCGGAACATGAGCTTGTCAATGTTATCACGACGCCGGAACAGCGCGCCGCCGTCGAGGAATATCAGCGGAAGGCATCGCTCAAGAGCGACCTCGAACGTACCGATCTCAACAAGGACAAGACCGGAGCCTTCACAGGAGCCTATGCGGTCAATCCCGTCAACGGCGAGAAACTCCCGGTCTGGATTTCCGACTACGTTCTCTCCTCCTACGGAACGGGCGCGATCATGGCGGTCCCGGCGCACGATACACGCGACTTCGATTTCGCGGTCAAATTCCATCTTCCGATCAAATGCATCATCGAACCGACCGCGGCGGATGCGGCGGCGGCAAAACTGGATCTGAACGACATCCTCGCAGGAAAAGTCTGCTGGACCGGCGACGGCGTCAGTTTCAATTCCGCCAACAACGAAGGCCTCGTGCTCAACGGCATGCACGTCAAGGAGGCGAAAGAAGCCACCATCGCCTGGCTCTCGGAGCGCGGCGCGGGCAAACGCATGGTCAACTACAAACTCCGCGACTGGCTGTTCAGCCGTCAGCGCTACTGGGGAGAGCCCTTCCCGGTCATTCACATGGAGGATGGCTCCATCCGTCTTGTCGACGAGAAGGATCTTCCGGTCACCCTGCCCCCGCTTGATGACTTCAAGCCCGCCGGAACAGGCGAATCCCCGCTCGCCAAAGCGGAGGAGTGGCTCGACTACACCGATCCGGTCACCGGCATGAAGGGACGGCGCGAAACCAACACCATGCCGCAGTGGGCGGGTTCCTGCTGGTACTATCTGCGCTACATTGATCCGCACAACGACAAACAGTTCATTGATCCGGAAAAGGAGAAATACTGGATGCCGGTCGATCTCTACGTCGGCGGAGCGGAACATGCGGTGCTCCATCTGCTCTATGCCCGGTTCTGGCACAAGGTGCTCTACGATATCGGCGCGGTCTCCACGCCGGAACCGTTCCACAAGCTCGTCAATCAGGGAATGATCCTCGGGATTTCCTACAAGGATTCCCGCGGAGCGCTCGTACCGATGGACAAGGTGGTCAAGGGGGAAAACGGGCCCGTGCACAAGGAAACAGGGGAAAAGCTCGTCGAATTCCCGGCAAAGATGTCGAAATCGCTGAAAAACGTGGTCAACCCCGATGACGTCGTCCGCGACTACGGCGCCGATTCCATGCGTCTTTATGAAATGTTCATGGGCCCCCTGGAAGCGGTCAAACCGTGGAGCACGCAGGGCGTGGAAGGAGTCTTCCGCTTCCTCAAACGCTCCTGGAAGATGATCGTGCAGACCGAGATCGACGATCAGGCGAAGATGACCCCCGCGCAGGAAAAACTCCTCCATGCCACGATCAAAAAGGTCACGGAGGATACCGAGACGCTGAACTTCAACACCGCCATCAGCCAGATGATGATCTTCCTGAACGAATTCTCGAAACTGGACAAAATGCCGCGGGAAGCGGCGGAAGCGTATGTCAAACTGCTCTCGCCGTACGCCCCGCACATTGCGGAGGAGATGTGGGAGATTCTCGGAAACAAGGCGCCGGTCTCGCTTGCTCCGTGGCCCGGATTCGATCCGGCAAAACTCGTTGAAAACGAAGTCGAAATCCTGATCCAGATTCAGGGCCGTCCCCGCGCCCGCGTCATGATGCCCGCCGACGCCGATGCGAAAAAGATGGAAGAGCTCGCATTCGCCGATCCGACCATCAAAGCCGCTCTCGAAGGAAAGCAGGTCATCAAAGTTGTCTGCGTCCCCAAACGCATCGTCAACATCGTGGCGAAGTAATCCATCGCCGACGGAACACAGCAGGGGATTTCCTCCGCTCAGGACGGAAATCCCCTTTCTTTTTTCCAGTCATGAATATTCACCGTTTTTTATTTTCGTAAAAATAAAATAAAATTTACGAAAATTTTCTTATTTCCTATTGACTTTGCCCGTTTTTACGGTATAATTTAAAGAAAAGGCAACAAAGGATAAAGAAGAAATGCCGAGACGGACAAAAACAAACAATATCCGGCTGGTGTCGGAACGGGCGGGAGTCTCCGTTGCGACGGTGTCGCGCGTGGTCAACAACCGGACGGACGTAAGCGAAGAACTGCGGAAGAAAATCCAGGCGGTCATCGATGAACTGAACTTTTCACCGAACAAGGGAGCAAAACGGGTCTTCAACATCGGCGTGGTCATTTCGCTGGAAAAACCGCTGATGGATGAATATCATTCGGAGCTGATTACCGGAATGTCGGCATTCATCGGAACGGAAAGCGCGGATCTCTCGGTCATCATGAACAGCGGCTCCCGGAAACGGAGCATTCTCAAACAGATCCGGGAACGGCGATGCGATGGAGTCTGCCTCTTTGCCGGAGACCTTCCCCAGATTGCGGAACTGGAAAAAGCACAGATTCCCGTCATGATGCTGAACTATCCGTACCGGTCGGAAAAAATCGGTTTTGTCAACAACGAATCCTACAGAGGGGAAACCGATGCCATGGAACATCTGCTCGGACTCGGACACCGCAGAATAGCGTTCCTTGCCATGAACATGACCGACGATGAAAACCATCTGCACCGTTTCAAAGCCTATACCGATGCACTGAAACGCCACGGAATCGAACCGGATGAGAAACTGGTAATCAATCATATCCCAACCTTGTACGGACAGGAGGCGGGATATCTCCAGACAATGCGCCTGTTCCGCCAGGCCCCGGATGTCACAGCGAT
Source organism: uncultured Victivallales bacterium (assembly GCA_944389445.1). GTDB lineage: Bacteria > Verrucomicrobiota > Lentisphaeria > Victivallales > UBA1829 > UBA1829. The sequence goes on from CALXMJ010000395.1 coordinate 6,701, forward strand.
TGCGGCATCGAACGATGCCATGGCGCAGGGAGCTTATAAAGCCTGCTGGGAAACCGGGCGGAGAATTCCGGATGACATTTCCATCATCGGATTCGACGACCTGCCCGCTTCCGACTATCTGAATCCGCCGCTGACGACCGTTGCGCAGCCGCTGTACGAGATCGGCTACAAGGCGGCGAACTATCTCTATCTGTACCTTTCCGGCACCCTCGCCGAACTTCCGGGAGAGACGCTGGAAACAAAGCTCATCATACGCAATTCAACGGCAAAAGTCAAGCACATAATCAAATAACGATACAATAGAAAGGGGAGATTCATGGAAACCATTTGCAAAACAGAACCAATGCCGGAAGGACTGCGGCGCCAAAAACGGATGGTAAATTTCACACTGATAGAGCTTCTTGTCGTAATTGCGATCATCGCCATTCTTGCGGGAATGCTGCTTCCGGCACTGGCGAAGGCCCGTCAGAAAGCTCTGCTGGTGAATTGTGTCGGGAATCTCAAGCAGCAGGCGCAGATGATCACCTTCTACATCAACGACAACTCCGATATGATTGTCCCCGCAAAGACGGCGGGGCTGGGCGGAAGAGGAACCGGTTCCTGGCAGGCAAACTATGCCAGCCTTCTGGGAAGTCTTTACGCAAAAACAGATGAAAAAGTCAATACGGTTTTCAAATGTCCGGGACTCAGCGACACTCTTTTCACCAATCATGACTGGTGGTATCAGAAGGGATACGCCTTGAATTCAAACAACTTCAACGATGAAAACGGAGAAAAATTCGGTCTGGCAAAAATCATAGACGGCAGCGGTTCCGTTCCCCATTCCACACCTCGGAAAATCAGTGAAGTTCCGAGTCCGAGTTCTGTCATTGCCGTCACTGAAATCAATCCGAATGGCTGGTTCTACTACAACAACGGCAATGTGCAGAAAGTCATTGAGACACATAATGGCCCGGGAAACGTCTTGTTTCTGGACGGACATGCAAGCACCCTTCAATATCCGGTTTTCCGATGGGCTCTCTGCTCCGACAACAACAAGGATCGCCCTGTCTACTACAAATACCGCGGCGGACTGAAATAACAGAAAAAGGATTCCCATGATGCAAAATCAGCAATTTCTGCTTCCCGTCCTCTTGATTACAGGAGCGTTCCTCCATGCCGAAAGTTTTCTGCTGACCGACAACCATCGACCGAACTGGACTTCCAACTGCATACCGAAAGAACAGAAACGGATTCAGACCGGAGCCGCTCTTGAATGGATCACAACGGGACCTTTTGCCTGTGATCCGGGAATTGTGGAAACCGGCAGCCAGCCCTCCGGAACAAACCGGGCTCTTCTGGATGCACGAAAAGGTCCGGAAGGGGATTGTCAGGCATTCGGTAAATGGGGAGGAAGTCAAAGTCAGTGGGCTACATTCATCATCGACCTGAAAGGGGTCTATCTGATCGAATCCGCGACGGTCTGGGCGATCCAGAAGGAAGCGGTCGGAACGGGAAGTTTCGAGATTCTCCTCTCCAACGACAAGAAACAGTTCATCAGCGCGGGAACCTGTGCCATCAGCGACAAGCTCCGCTCTCTGGATGGACGCGGAATTGAATCGGCCTTCCGTCTGGAGAAACCGGCCGCCGCGCGCTATGTCCAGTTCCGGATCCGGAAACGGCCCGGAGCAAAGCAGCAGATTCTCAGCGAAGTCGCCGTTTACGGGAAAAAAATCAGCGAAGAAAAAGCCCGTCTTCTGAGCCCGGAAAATCAGCGTCCGGAAATCCGTTTCTCGATGAAGGGGATTCAGGAGGCAGGAGTCATTCTCGACTGGAGCGAATCGGCAAACAATGTCAGCGGTATACAGTCCTGGAAGCTCTACGTCTCCGACAAGCCGGCGGACCGCGTGAATGCACCCGGAGTAAAACTCCTCGAAAAATTCCCCCGACGGATCACGCGCAAAGTGTTCTATCCGCTGGAACCGGAAAAAGTCTATTACTTTGGCATCAGCGCAGTCTACCGCGAAGGAGAAAATCCGAAGCTGGTCATGCGGAAATACACCGTACCGAAACCGTTCGCCTGTGAAACGTTCGGCGACATGCTCGCGATCAACTACTATTACGGAGGCGATGGGGAAGCGGTCCGTTCACCGCACCGGCATCAGAAAGCATGGGATCACGCGGCAATCGAACTGCTCGGCACCACACCGGTCCGGCAGGTCCGCTGGTGGCGCCTCCACAAGCATGTCGCGGATCTGCTCTACGACCGTGGAATCGGAATGCTCTCCGAAAGCGTGATTCCGGAGATCGCAGCAAAAATCGGCGTTCTGACCCTGGGGTGCGGCAACGAACCCGAACTCTCCGGACGCACGCCCGACCAGGCGACGGAACGCATCCGCAAAGCCTACCGGATGGGAAAAGCAAAAAATCCGAAGATTGTCGTCGCTGCCCCGGCTGTCAACATTCGCGGCGAAGCGCTCCGCTATCTGGACCAGATGTATCAGCACGGACTCAAAGAGTGCATCGACGTTCTTGATCTGCATACTTACGGAGGCAATCCGCAGAACAATCCGGCATTGCCGGGCTATCCGCAGGGAGCCCCGGAGTTCCTGTTCGATGCCATGAAGGATGTCAACGCGGTCCTCAAAAAATACGGCGATGAGAAGAAACCCAAAATCTCCACGGAATTCGGTTACACAGATGGGCAGATTGCAAATCCGCTCGGTTTTCCGATCTCCCGCGAGCAGATTGCACAGTTTCTGACCCGTGGACTCATCATTCACAACGTTCTCGGATTCAAACGGGTCTTCCTCTACTCCTTCTGGGATGCGGGAACCAATCCGAATGATACCGAACATCATTTCGGAATGGTGGATTACTATCTTCAGAAGAAGCCTTCCTTTTATGCCTTCTGCACACTCGGAGAACAGCTTGGAGACACCCGGCTCGACTCCCGCATGAAGGGAACCGATGAAAAACTCGTCTACGGCTACAACTACCGGGATATCAAAACCGGCACCTTCACCGCAGTCATCTGGGACGGCCGCGGCGATTACAGCGGACTCTTCCGCACGACAAAACCGGGTAAGGTGGAAGTCACTCAGCTCTACGGAGAACATTCCGCCATCCAGACAAAACCGGATGGAACCTTCCGGACTCTTTACGGACCTTCCGTCATCTACATCAAAGCACCGGGACCGGTGGAACTCCTGAAAAGCGTCAAGGTCGAAAAGAAGAAAGAGGAAAAAAGCGGTCTCCGCATCACGCCGGCCAAAAAAGTTTTTGAAATTCTCCCCGGACAGAAAAGTACGGAAGCCGTGTTCGCTCTTCAAAACCGTTCAGGCGAAGCCTACCGGGTCCATTGTGTTCTGGAGAACAGCGCCGGGAAAAGCATCCGGGAAAAACAGCTCACCGTACCAGCAGGAAAAACGGAAACCCTGGCCTTTTCCCTGACTCCAACAGAACGGATCCTGGATCGTTATCGTCTTCGCCTCTCCTATGAAGGAGAATATGCCTCGCACTCCGCAGAAGAGGTGATCTACGTACGGACGCATGGGAAAAACAACGGAAAAATCAACGTCGGGAAAAAACGAATGGATGGATATGACAAAGAGGTCGTTGTCCTTTCCGACGACAGGCTGGAAATTACGGTCGATCCGGCGCGAGGCGGAAGAATTCTGGAAATTCTCGATAAGACAATCGGCGGAAACCAGGTCCATATCGACTATGATCATCTCGCGGGACTGGATCGGGTGAACTTCTATTATACGCTCTGGGATCGAGTCCGGGCACCGGAAAAATATGCGATTCATCAGAGCACTCCCTGTCAGGCGGAGCTTCTCCCCGACGGAATCCGCATGACGGCTATCTCCCCCGCTGGAATGAAACTCGTCAAACAACTCACTCTCGACGGCAAAGGCTCCCTGAAACTGGACGTCTCCATGACCAACGGAGGAAAAGATCCCGTCGCCTGCTCCTGGTATCTGCACCCGGAGTACACGGTCGGCGGAACCGGCGACCACGGAATCGATATCATCTATCTTCCCGTCGGAGGAAAAACTCTCTCCATGAATTTCTGGAACGGACTCGGAAACAAGCCGACTCAGCCGTTTTCCGAAGGCTGGTGGAAGGTGGATGATTCCGCCAAAAAAGTTCGATTGGAACAAAAATTCGATCTCAAAAAATTCCGCACCCCGCGTCTCTGGTTCGGACTCGGATGCTATAATCTGGAAATGGAAAGCTCAAAAGGTCTGACCCTCAAGCCGGGAGAAAGCTGGAACGGGTCTTTGACATGGACTCTTTCTCATTTCTAAATCCGTGTATTCAGAGTTTGATAAAACAGGTTGCGAGGGACGAAAACCGCTTTGAAAAGCGGTTCTTCTCCCCTCGCGCTCCCCTCTTTCCCCAAACTTCCGACGCCTTTGCGATTTCCGCAAAGCCTCTGATGATTTGTCTCTGGAGCCACCTTGAAAAAAGGATGTAAAAATGGTATATTGAATGTTATTGTTTTTCAGGAAGGGCATGTTGAAATGAGATTTTTGCAAGCGATCAGCCGTCTGCTGGCGACCCAGACATCCGCATTCATCATTCTGGTTGCCATTCTCACATTCCGGAAACCGGAACTGTTCCTCTGGGTGAAAGGAGATGTTCAGACAGCGATTCTCGGAATCATCATGCTGACGATGGGAATGACTCTTACGCCGGATGATTTCAAAATTCTGGCGAAGCGTCCGCTGGATATTTTCATCGGAGCCTGTGCGCAATACACGATCATGCCGCTGCTGGCGTTCTCGCTGGTGAAGGTGCTGCATCTGCCGAATGGAATTGCGGCGGGACTGATTCTGGTCGGCTGCTGTCCGGGAGGAGTTTCATCGAATATCATGTCGTTTCTGTGCAAGGGAGATGTTGCGTTTTCGGTCGGCATGACCACCGCTTCAACACTGCTTGCGCCGGTAGCGACGCCGCTTCTGGTGTTGTGGCTTTCAGGCAGTTCCATCGAGGTTGACACCTGGGGCATGTTTCGTTCCATCCTGATCGTAACCATCATACCGGTGGCACTCGGAGCATTTGCCAATTTCTTCTTTGGAAAGAAAAAGCAGTATCAGGAGCTCTGTTCCGTGATGCCGGGAGTTTCGGTGATCGGACTTGCCTGCATTGTCGGCGGAGTGATTTCGTATAACGGCCAACATTTCTTCACATCGGGCGCAATGATCTTCGCGGCGGTCTTCCTTCACAATTCGCTGGGATATCTGCTCGGCTATGTCGTAGGGAAATGCACCGGGATGTCGAAACCGAAAAAACGGACAATCGCTCTGGAAGTCGGCATGCAGAATGCGGGTCTGGCAACCAATCTCTCCACCCGCCACTTCCCGACTCTGCCGGATGCCGCACTTGCCTCGGCCGTCAGCTGTGTGTGGCACTCAATCTCCGGCACGCTTCTCGCCGGACTCTTTCTCCTTGCCGATAAATTTTCCGAATATCGAGCCAAGAAAAAAGAACAGGACCAGCATTCCTGATCGCTCCGGAACGCACCCCTTTCCGGTCCGTTCCGATAAAATCCGTCAAAAGCTCTTTTTTCTTTTTCCCGGCTATTCATTTTTCGGAAATCCGTGATATATTATATCGTTTACGGACAGCATCAAGAGAACGGCTCCAGTCGAACCTTCTTTCCGTTTCACGGCATCCGGGAAAACAACAGTCAGAAATAAACAAGAGAATCAACAAGCAGGTCAAAATGCAAATCAAATTTTCAGAAAAAACCCGCTCCTTCAAACTGGATACCGCCGGAGCCTCCTACCTCATGCAAATCGGTCCGAGCGGCGAACTGCGTCACATCTACTATGGAGCCGCCATCTCCGATGATGATGCGGTTCTGGAACTCGGAACCCGTCACGGGAAGGCCTCCTTCTCCTCGCATCCGGAAGGTCTTGATGCGGAAGATTCTCTGGATCTTGTCCCGCTGGAATTCTCCACGTTCGGCAGCGGCGATCAGCGTCTCACCTCGGCGGCTCTCCGCAAGGAAAATGGAACGTCCGTCACCTCGGGCGTCTACCAAAGCCATAGAATCGTCAAAGGCAAAAAAGCCCTTCCCGGACTGCCCGCGAGCTTCGCTCCGGAATCGGAGGTCCTGACTCTCGAAATCACCATGGCAGACGGTTTTTCCAAAGCCGAATTTGTCCTCTCCTACTCCATTTTCGAAGACTCCGATGTCATCGCCCGTTCCGTCCGCGTGGAAAACAGATCCGACGAAACAATCGTTATCGAACGCCTGATGAGCGCCCAGATCGATTTCCACTCTCCGGAATACGATATGGTCTATCTCAAGGGCCGCTGGGCAAAAGAACGTCAGGCGGTCCGCCATCCGCTGGAACCGGGACGTCAGGGGTTCCGCAGTTCCCGCGGCTCGACCGGTCACCAGTTCAATCCCGGTTTTGTTCTCGCCGCGCCTTCTGCAACGGAATCAAACGGGGATGTCTATGCCATGCTTCTGCTGTACAGCGGCAACTATGCGGCGGATGTCGAAGCCGATCAGTACGGAACCGCACGCGCCATGATCGGAATCAATCCGGAGAACTTCTCCTGGACCCTCGCACCGGGCGAAACGTTCCAGACACCGGAGGCACTCGTCCTCTTCTCGCCGGAAGGACTCAGCGGACTCTCCCGTCAGAGCCATAAATTCCTGATGGAACATGTCATCCGGAGCCCCTGGAAACATGTCAAACGCCCGATTCTCGTAAACAACTGGGAAGCAACCTACTTCGATTTCGACGATGCGAAAATCTTCGACATAGCAAAAACGGCATCGACTCTCGGCATCGAAATGCTCGTGCTCGACGACGGATGGTTCGGAAAACGCAACGATGACCGCTCCTCTCTCGGAGACTGGTTCGTCAACAAGGATAAAATCGGCGATCTCGGAGAACTTGTCCGCAAAATCAACAGCCTCAACATGAAATTCGGACTCTGGTTCGAACCGGAAATGATCTCCGGAAAAAGCGAACTCTACCGGAAACATCCCGACTGGGTACTCACGGTTCCCGGTTTCCGGAAATCCATCGGACGGGATCAGATGGTGCTTGACATGTCGCGCGGAGAAGTCGTCGATTACCTCTTTGAAACCATCGCCGGCATCCTCCATTCCGCCAACATCGAATACATCAAATGGGATATGAACC